>NZ_JAROKN010000033.1:0-35734 GCF_029455255.1 Arthrobacter vasquezii
CATGCCCGGCACCAGCCGCGAAAACCGCCGGCGCAGGCGGGGCTGGTGCCACGTGAGGCGTTCGACGAGGGATGGTGCGTCAAGGACCGGGGCGCGGGCGTCATCGTGCTCTGTCTCGGCCGAGAGCGCGTCCGCGGCTGACAACAGACGACGGCGGACCGCCGGCGCGTCAGTGCGCGTTGCCTCCGAAGACAGCACATTGACCGTATTGCCGGTGGGCAGCTGCCCGCCCACCAGGGAAGGAGCGCGCTCAGCGTCGAGCCACGCTTGCACCAGCCGGAGCCACTGCTCGTGGCGTTCGGCGAGGTGCCAGGATCCACCGGGGGCTGCCATCCAGCGTGAGCTGTCCGGATCCAGCACTATCAAGCGGCCCAGTGCTGCCAGCTCAAGCAGCCAGGCCACCTGGACACGGTCCACCCGCAGGGCATCGGCGAGCCGTCGAATCTCCCGAACGCCCACACCTCCGGTGCGGAGGGTCGCGATTGGCTCCGCCTGCACGCTGGTAAGGAGTTCGGTGACGAGCCTGAGCGTTTCAGCGATGGCCCCGAAGGCGGCGTTGTCCCGAAGGCCGGCGCGGACCGCAGCGAGCTGCGGAACCGGTGGCGAGGCCGGCAGCGAGGGAATGATCATGCCACCACGTGCCGCAATTCCCACTTCCCGCGGAAGCTCGACATGATTGGCGTCGAGACGGATGAGGAGTCCGCGCTCAAGAAGCCACTCAAGGGGCGTCGCCGTGCTTGATGCGCCTGCCTTTGCCGAGCCCACCGGAGAGGCCGCGAGTTTTTCCAGCAGGTCACCCGTTGCGCTGGGAGCCGCCTCCAGCACAGCGTCCCAGGATGTGTCGAGGATCGCCGCGAGGGTAGTTGCGGGATCGGATGCGGACGGACCCGCTGCACCAGGAATCCCGGAAGCGGACAGTAGTTCCAGTCCGGCCGCCATCCGCGCGGCGTACTCCGGGTACTGCTGGGCCAGCAAGGCCAGCGGACGTCCAAGGCCTGCAGGGTAGGGACCAAGCGCATCGTGAAGGGATTCAAGGGGGAAGTAGGAGCGGCGGCCCCTGGCCGCGGGGCCGGTTCGCAGGAGCGCCACCTCGTGAAGCTGAGTGAGAAAGGGCTCGAGCGTCTTCGCCGTCATCGAGGATATGGACGCCTTGAGGCCTGTGGCTGTGGCACCGACGGCCGCGTCGAGGTTGGTGGTGAGCACTACTGCCTCGAGCACCATGAGCTGCGGAGTATTCAAGCCCTCAAGGGCACGCTGGACGCTTACCCGGGTCGAGGCCCGGGCCGCGAGGGCTGCAAAATCCGGCACCGGCGGCAGGACAACATCCGGGCGCGCGGACATCAGCCTTCGGAGTTCGGCGTCGCTGCGGGAAACAAGGTCCTCGGCAAGAGCACGGATAGCGGACACCGGATTAACGTTACTCGCACCGGGCGGCGGTGAGATGACTGCCGATGTCTGGGCGTGGGCGCCCGTAGGAAATGAGAATCCAGCGGCGACTATAGGGAAAACTCAGCTGCGCCCGCGCCTAAGAACGCTGACAACCACGCTGGCAGCCATCAACAGGAAGCCGAGCGGCAGAAAGAAATAGGCAGCGGTAACAAATCCCGGCCAAGCCTCCGCGCCGGCCCACGCGGAGAAGAGTACCGCCACCAGGGACAGCAGGCCGAGGACCGCGAAGCCGACCGCGGCAATGAGCAGGGCCAGCCGCGCACGCCGGGTGTTGCGGCCGCCGTCATCGTTGGCGGCAGGGACAGAGGAAGGGTTCTGCGACATGATGCTCCTAGCGTACAAGGACGCGGATCGCCCATTTCGCCCGTCAGTGCCGGGTATCCTGTTAAGGCAGACTTTTTCCCTGCGCAGCCCCGGCTGACTGACACCCTTCCGGTTGCCCTCGGTAACCATTGGTGAAGCGCCAACGGATTGCGCGCAAGTAGTTCGAGAACGAGGTAATTACGTGCCTATCGGCAAGGTCAAATGGTTCGACTCCGAGAAGGGTTTCGGTTTCCTGGCGACGGATGACGGCAAGGAAGTGTTCCTGCATGCCTCGGCGCTTCCGGCCGGCGTGACTGAAGTCAAGGTCGGAACGCGGCTCGAGTTCGGAGTCGCTGACGGACGCAAGGGTCTCCAGGCGCTGTCCGCACGCATTCTTGACGTGCCGCCCTCGGTTGCCAAGGCAACGCGCAAGAACGCTGATGACATGGCCGTGATCACCGAGGATCTGATCCGGCTGCTGGATGATGTGTCCAACGGTTTGCGGCGCGGGCGGTACCCGGACAAGTCGCACTCCGCGAAGGTCGCCGCAGTGCTGCGCGCGGTCGCGGATGATCTGGACGTTTAGCCCGCATGAGTGAAACCCCGGCATCAATGGAAACAGCTGAGGCGGAGCCCGTCGCGACGGCGGCCCCCGCAGCGCCTGCAGCAAAGCGCAGGCCGGTCCGTAAGCCGTCCAGGCCTGACGCTGTGCTGGCTGCGGCGGTGGACGCCGCGCGGAATGGCCTGCTGGAGGTTGCCGGGGAACATGAGGTGGGGGAGCATGTCGGTGCTTTCCCCGATGCCGAGCGGCTCGTGACGCATCGCTTCGCCGCACACGTCCCCGGGTACGAGGGCTGGCACTGGTTCGCAACCCTGGCGCGGGTTCCGCGCAGCAAGGACGCCACGGTCTGTGAAGTAGGGCTGCTGCCCTCCGAAAACGCACTTTTGGCGCCTGACTGGGTGCCCTGGTCTGAACGCGTTCGCCCGGAGGACACAGCGGAGGAAGACTCGGCAGCACCGAAAGCCGTAACGCCGGAAGATGCAACGCCGGAAGATGCAACTTCGGAGGACGCCGCACGGGTTCCGGAGGCTGACGTTGCTGAGACTGACGCCGAGGCCGCCCCTGGAGGCGAATCTCCAGTTGCCTGAGGTGTGGGGGAGCGCGGAAAGGAAGGCTGCCTGATGGGCATGTTCCGATCCCTGCATATCCACAACTACCGGCTCTGGTTCATCGGCGCCCTGATTTCCAACGTGGGCACCTGGATGCAGCGCACAGCCCAGGACTGGCTTGTCTATGACATCCTCACCGATCAGGACGCCGCGGCTATGGGTATTGTCATGGCCTTGCAGTTGGGGCCGCAGCTCTTCATAGCTCCGTGGGCCGGGCTGATCGCTGACTCCGTTGATCGCCGCAAGCTATTGATGGGAACCCAGGCCGCGATGGCGGCGCTCGGCGTAGGGCTGGGCCTCCTCGTGGTGCTCGGCCTGGCGGAGCTGTGGCATGTTTACGCGTTTGCGCTTGCTCTGGGCGTCGTCTCCGCCATTGACGCTCCCGCGCGCCAGGCCTTCGTCTCCGAACTGGTGCGCGATGATTACCTTCCCAACGCGGTGGCCCTGAACAGCGCCTCTTTCAACGGCGCTCGGATGTTCGGTCCCGCAGTTGCGGGTTTACTCACGGTTGCCGTAGGGCCCGGCTGGGTCTTCCTGATCAACGCAGTGACGTTCGGGGCGATGATCTTCGTCCTCGTCACTATCCGTCAAAAAGAACTGCGTGTACTCAACCGCTCGGCGCCCGGTCGCGGGAGGATCCGAGCAGGTTTCCGCTATGTGCAGCAGCGGCCGGATCTCATGATGGTGATGTTCGCAATTTTCGTGGTCGGAACCTTCGGCTTGAACTTTGCCGTCTATATTGCGGCGATGGCACGCACTGAGTTCGGAACAGGCGCGGGAGTCTTCGGCACGCTGTCCTCGATCATGGCGGTGGGTTCCGTGGCGGGGGCGCTGCTTTCGGCGAGGCGGGACCGGCCGCGGCTCAGGTTCGTCTTCGGAGCAGCCGGTGCCTTTGGCCTCGCGTGCCTGCTGGCTGCGCTGGCACCGTCCGTCTGGCTTTTCGGGCTGGCCCTTGTTCCAGTGGGACTCTTCGCGCTGACGCTGATGACCAGCGCCAACGCCTACGTTCAGACCACAACCGTGCAGGAGATGCGCGGCCGGGTCATGGCCCTGTACTTTGCGATCTTCCTGGGCGGGACGCCTATCGGAGCGCCCATCGTCGGGTGGGTGACCAACGCCTACGGGCCGCGGTGGGGACTGGTGGTCGCTGCGGCGTCGGGCTTCGTGGCCGCGGTGGCCGGGCTGGCCTGGGTAGCGCGGTCGCATCACGTGCGGGTCCGTCTCATCCATCCCTCGCCGCGGCGGCTCAAACTGACCCTTGCCGCGACAGCGCGGAATACTGCGGAACGGAACGGCTAGGAACGCTCCACCACGTAGTCAATGCATTCCAGCAGCGCCGATACGTCGGTGGGCTCGATTGCCACGAAGGTGGCGATGCGCAACTGGTTGCGGCCCAGCTTCCGGTACGGTTCGACGTCGACAATCCCGTTTGCGCGGAGGGTCCTGGCTACGGCGGCAGCGTCAACAGTCTCCGCGAAGTCGATCGTCGCGATGACGTTGGAGCGGTGGTCCGGGTTCTGCACAAAGGGCGCGGCAACGGCGGAGGACTCAGCCCAACTGTAGATGCGGCTGGCGGAATCGGCGGTTCGCGCTGCAGCGAATTCCAGCCCGCCGTTGCTGTTGAGCCACTCGATCTGAGCATTGAGTGTCACAAGCGTGGACAGTGCCGGTGTGTTGTAGGTCTGATTCAGGCGTGAGTTGTCGATCGCCGTCTGAAGGTCGAGGAAGTCCGGGATCCAGCGCTTCGAAGCCTTGATCGCCGCTGCCCTTTCGAGTGCAGCGGGGGAAAAGAGGCCAAGCCAGAGTCCGCCGTCGGACGCGAAGTTCTTCTGCGGAGCAAAGTAGTACACGTCAGCCTCTGAGACGTCCACCGACAACCCGCCGGCAGCGGAGGTTGCATCGATGCAGATGAGCGCGCCGTGATCCGCGCCCGCCACCCGCTCGACCGGCGCCGCCACACCGGTTGAGGTTTCGTTCTGCGGCCAGGCATAGAAGTCGATGCCCGGCTCCGCGACGGGCACCGGCCGGGAGCCGGGGTCAGAGGTGATGACCGTTGACTCGCCCAGGAATGGTGCCTTGGACGTCGCCGCTGCGAACTTGGATCCGAACTCACCAAAGGAGAGATGCTGCGCACGCGCTTCAACGAGACCGAAGGAGGCGACATCCCAAAAAGCAGTGGACCCTCCAACACCGAGAATCACTTCGTAGCCTTCCGGGGCGCCGAAGAAGTCCATCAAACCGGCCCGGACCGAACCCACCAGATTCTTGACCGGTGCCTGCCGATGTGAGGTTCCAAGCAGGGCCGTTCCTGCCCGGTTCAGCGCTTCCAGCTGCTCGGGGCGCGTTCTGGAGGGACCCGCACCGAACCGGCCATCCTGCGGCAGCAGCTCGGCGGGGATGCGGATGTCGGCGGGATCGCTCATGGTTACTCCAGGGAGGTTGCTTGCGATGGGGTCGCAGACCATTCTGCCCCAGCACGCTCAGCGCAGATGCATTGT
The DNA here is from genome assembly GCF_029455255.1 of Arthrobacter vasquezii. Classification (NCBI taxonomy): domain Bacteria; kingdom Bacillati; phylum Actinomycetota; class Actinomycetes; order Micrococcales; family Micrococcaceae; genus Arthrobacter; species Arthrobacter vasquezii. Next base: position 5,421 of record NZ_JAROKN010000033.1, read on the forward strand.
GACCGGCTTCGGATGCGCCCGGATCAGCGGGGCGGGTGACGCTGTGTAAATGGGTTAACCTTGTGGGGCGTAGGGATGACGACGGCGGCCCATCTGTTGGGCACTGCAGGCAGCCGCTGCATCAACGCTCAAACCGCACCAGTGCCAAGGAGCTGAACCCCGCAAATGACGGACCTCATCGACACCACCGAGATGTATCTGCGGACAATCCTTGAACTTGAGGAAGAAAACATCGTTGCGCTGCGCGCCCGGATCGCCGAGCGCCTTCGTCACTCAGGCCCTACGGTCTCGCAGACTGTCGGTCGGATGGAACGTGACGGACTCGTAGTGGTGACCGGCGACCGTCACCTTGAACTGACCGAGCTCGGGCGCCGGCGGGCCACCGAGGTGATGCGCAAGCATCGGCTGGCGGAACGACTGCTCTCCGATGTCATCGGCCTGGACTGGGCCTACGTCCACGATGAGGCGTGCAGGTGGGAACACGTGATGAGCGAGCGGGTTGAGCGGCGCCTGTATGAGCTGCTGGGCCAGCCGACCGAATCACCCTACGGCAATCCCATCCCTGGCCTTGAGGCCCTGGGCGGTACCCCGTCGGAAGCGTTCACCTTGGGCGTGCGCACGCTTACGGACACGATGGCAAACTACACTGCGGGTTCGATTGTGACCCTTGTCCGGCTGGCCGAACCCATTCAGGTGGATCCCGAACTGCTGACCCAACTGGACGAAGGCGGTCTGCGTCCCGGAGCGCAGATGACCCTACAGGCAGTGGGAGACTACGTGTCCGTTCGGGTGCCCGGCGTGGAGGGTGCGCTGGAGTTGCCGCCGGAAGTTGCTTCGCATGTTTTTGTGGCGGTTCAGCCGCAGTTCTGAGGCGCCGGACCGGAAGGCTCTGGATTCCCGAAGGATATCCACAGCATGGTTACGAAATGATTACTTTCCGGCGCTCACGGCTATAGTTGGTTCCTGGCGCTGATACTCCAGCGTTACCTGGTTCGCCTGCCTAACCCTGTCAGCGAACGCAGTGTTACACAGATGGACAGGGGCGGAGGACCCACAACCGGTCATGGCATGCCATGGCCTTGGGGTGAAGTTCGGATGCTGCCACACCGCAGGGATCTGAACCGAGTCTTCTCATACTCGAATCCGACAGCTAACTTCGCAGGCAAAAAATGAGAAAGGGTCTCCTTGTCGAACACTGCTTCGGGGCGCCGCCGTGCGAGCACCCCGGTCGCTGAAGCGCGGCCACGCGATGCGCATAGGCGGGAACGAGCTGAGCGCTTGGCACGTCAGGCTGCGGACAACGCAGCAGCGCCGTCCAGCCCGGTGTGCACTGAAATCAACGCTTTCCCGGCGCCGGTTTCCACCTGCCCGGATAATCCGCTGCCCCGCCGTGAAGCCCGCACCGGAACGGTAGCCCCGGTAGTTTCCTTACGCCCCCGTGATGCCCAACGCACCGAACGACGACGCCGCGCAGCCAGCACTCGCCGCGACGTTTCCTTCGCCGGACTCAGCCAGAAGGTTGCCATTGCGGCCGCTGCCTCTGGCATGGTGCTCACGGTTGCGCTGCCCACCACCGCCGCAGTGGTGCCCGCTGAAGCGCAAACCGTGGCTGCTGCAGCTGAGCAGGAAGAACTGCAGCCAGTGCAGGCTGCCGCCGGTGCGGATGTCTCATTTGACCGCGCGGCACTGCACAGCACCTTCGATCCCGATGCGAAGCTTGCCGAGATCGTTTCCGCATCCGGTGGAGACATCGTGACTGCGGAGGCCAAGGGCTCTCTCTCAGCACCCTTGGACCGTATGGTGATGAGCTCCGCTTTCGGAACCAGGATCAGCCCAATCACCGGTGCAGGGGAACTCCACACCGGACAGGACATGAGCGAAGCCTGCGGGACCTCCGTCTTGGCGGCTGCGGCCGGCACCGTCACGTTTGCAGGCTGGCACGCATACGGGGGCGGCAACCGTGTGGTGATCAAGCATGCCAACGGACTGGAAACCACCTACAACCACCTGTCGGCCATGGACGTGGCGGTGGGCCAGATTGTGGAGCGTGGCGACGCGATAGCACGCGTGGGTTCCACAGGCGCCTCAACCGGATGCCACCTGCATTTTGAGGTCCTTGTCGACGGCAAAAACGTCGATCCGCTCGGCTGGCTCTGAGTCATTTTCCGCGCCGGTTGGCCGCGTCGTAATCATGAACACACCGTTCCGTGACCGGAATGTGACATAGCCAGAGAACTGATGTACCGTCTAACTCGTGCCGAATCGCAGGGGGTTCGGCGCACTCGTGCAGATCGCCTAGCTCTGCCACTGTACGAGTTCCGTTCGCAACAATCGCATGGCAGGGGCGGGGGAACCAATTGTGGGCTTCTTCTTGAAGTCCTTGGGGTTAAGTCGCTGGATCTGAGACGATCCGCGGCCGGGTGACTCCCATCCGAATCCGACAGCTCACCTCGCAGGCGTAGGGAGAGGCAATTCAACGTGTCAAATAGCTCTGCGCTGGGGCGCCATCGTGCGGTTCCGGCTCATACAAATTCGCTCGCAGCCATTTCCAGGGCTGTGTCTTCGAACGCAGGTTCCGTAGGACGCCAGGCAGCAGTCATCGTCGCTGCTTCCGGACTCGTCCTCACCGCAGGCCTTCCGGCTCATGGCGCTTCTGACGCCCAGCGCTCGGCCCAGGCAGTCAAGACCCTCAGTGCCGTGGTAGCTCAGCCGGTCAGCGTCAGCGCCGCCGCTGACGCAACCGTCACCTTCGAGCGAGCAGCCGTTGAAGCTGTAGCAGCTCCGGTCGTCGAGGCTGTTGAGCCCGCCCCAGCCGTCACAGTGCAGGCTGAAGCAGTAGTTCAGAATGAAGCAGCTGTGGCCGCTCCGGCCCCGGTCGTTGAGCCCGCCGTCGAGGTTGCGGCAGCTCCCCAGGCAGAGGTTGAGGTAAAGGCTCCCGCCGCTGAGGCTCCGGCTCCCGTCGAGGCGCCCACCTCCAGCGGAATCGGCGCAGCGCTCGTAGGCTCGGCCTACTCGCAGATCGGCGTTGCCCAGGATTGCACCGCCATGGTTGAGAAGGCACTGCGCTCAATCGGCAAGTCGGTCGGGGACATCGCGCCGAGCGATTTCTTCGCTTTCGGCTCAGTCGTTTCCACTCCCGCACCCGGTGACCTCGTTGTCTCCGCAGGTCACGTTGCCATCTACGTAGGTAACGGCCAGGTCATCAGCGGTGGCCTGAACGGTATGAATACCGGGCTGCACAGCCTGTCCGATCTCGCTGGCTCTAGCTTCGTCCGCGTTAGCTAAGAACAGATACCTGGAGCACACACATGACCTCTAACACCCGTGCCATAGCGCGCCACCGCGCCGAAGTGCAGCGTTCAGCCCACCTCTCCTCCATTGCCCGCGCAGTCAGTGACAACGCCGGCGGTGTAGGTCGCCAGGCAGCCGTCATCGCGGCGGCTTCGGGCCTCGTTCTGTCCAGCGGAGTCGCGGCCAACGCTGTGGAGCTGCCCGCGGAGCGCAACACCGTCACCACCACGCTTGAGGTTCAGGGCGCCAAGGCCCCGATTCAGGCCCCGGCGGATGCCAAAATCTCCTTCAACAAGGCTGCCGTCAAGGCAGTGGCGGCGCCCACTGTGGCTGCCCCTGTTGTCGAGGCTGTACCTGTTGTGCAGCCGCAGGCCCAGATCATCGAAGCCGCTCCGGTGGCGGAGACAGCTCCAGTCGCAGAAGCAGCACCCGCCGTCGTAGCGGAGGCCGCTGTCGCCATACAGGCAGCGGCTCCTGTTGCTGCACCGGCTGCTGTCGCCGAGAAGCCCGCGCCCGCAGCTCCCCAGGTCTCCTCGGGTGTAGCGGCCACCATTGCTGCCGCTGCGCAGGGTCAGCTCGGAGTAATCCAGGACTGCACCCGCCTCGCCAGCAACGCCCTTGCCGCTGCCGGCATCAACTTCCATGGATGGCCGGCCGGCTACCTCTCCCTCGGCCGCACGGTCAGCGCCGCGGAAGCTATTCCCGGCGACCTCATCTACTACGCTGACGGTGGCATGGGCGCAGCCCACATCGCTGTATACATCGGTGGAGGGCAGGCCGTTCACGGTGGTTTCAATGGCAACCAGACCGTTGTGGCACCTGCAGAACTCGGCTCCGGCGGTGTTTACATCCGCGTTGGCGGCTGATCTCCCTTACCCTCCCTCGACAAAGCCCTCTGCCTATCAGGCGGAGGGCTTTGTCGTGCGTGGCGATTGACGGATCCTCCCGGCAACGGCTTACTCTTGCACTGTCAATCCGAAGTACCTTCGCCGTAGCTTCAGGGACCTCAGGGATTCAATCCTGCGGCTATGGATGGCAAAGAGGAATGTGCATGCGCACTCTCGTTTTGAATGCTGGATACGAACCACTGGCGGTCGTGACCTTCCGCCGGGCGCTCGTGCTTGTTCTTACGGGCAAGGCCAGCGTCGTCGCAGAAGGGGAGGACCCGGTAGTGGGCCCCAACGAAGTGCTGTCGCGGCCATCAGTCATCCTCCTCAACAGGTATGTGAAGATCCCCTACCGTAGCGGCACCGTCGCGACCCGCCGTGGAGTGCTCCGGCGTGACAACCACCTGTGCGCCTACTGCGGCAAGCCTGCCTCGACCATTGATCACGTTGTTCCGCGATCGCGTGGGGGCGAGGACAGTTGGGAGAATCTGGTGGCCTGCTGCCTACGCTGCAACAACGCCAAGGGTGACAAGACACTGGCCTCGCTGGGTTGGTTCCTGCGAATTGTGCCTACGCCGCCCCGGGGGACGTTCTGGCAGATCCGGGAATTGGAAAAACCGCTGCCGCAGTGGAGCGAATTCCTGCCCGCTGACAACGCCGCGTGAGCAATACACGCGACGGCCGGGGCGCCGGTAGCATTGCCGCCGGTGTCGGTGGCGCCAGCGAGTTGATGTACGACGCCGTTGTGCTCACAGGAGGCAGGTCCTCAAGGCTCGGAGGGGTCCCCAAGTCAACCCTGATCGTCGATGGATTCTCCCTTCTGGAACGAACCTGCAGCGCTCTGAATGAAGCCCGGCGGCTTGTCGTTGTTGGCGGACCGGCGCCCGATCTGCCGCCCCGGGCGGAACTGGTACGGGAAGACCCGCCCTTCGGGGGGCCGGCAGCGGCGGTGAGCGCCGCCGTCGTACATCTGATGACCGATCCCGCGCCCTGGGTGCTTGTGCTTGCGTGCGACATGCCGCGGATCAGCGACGCACTGCCTGCACTCATGCGAGGCGCCGCTGAAACGGGCGCCTCGGTTCTGGCTCACGACGGCGGCAGGGACCAACCGCTTGCCGCACTGTACCGCTGGGCTGACCTGGCCACAGTGGAAAAGCAGGAAGTAAGGAATCTGTCTATGCGCGCGCTCCTTGCTAGGGTGACATGGAGTCCAGTCGAAGTTCCCGCGGGCTCAACCACTGACATTGATACGTGGTCCGATGCCCGGCAGTTCGGGGTGGAGGAGCCAGGCGCGGGCAGATAGCGGAAGGTTCACCATGGAGGATCGGGAACGCCTGCTCAGGCAGTGGAGCGAGAAGCTTCTGGAAACGTTTGAACTTGAGGGCCTCGAGGTCGATGTCGATGCCGTTTTGGCGCTGGCCGGTCAGGCGGCGCACTCGGTTGTTCGACCCGCAGCGCCGCTCACCACGTTCATCGCCGGTTATGCAGCCGGAATGGCCGTCGGGATCGGGCAGGCAGACAGCGGAACGGCCATGCGGTCAGCGCTGCGGGCCGCCCATGCGGCGTGCCCGCCCGTCGCCGGGTCGGAAGACCGCCGATGAGCAGTGCAGGGCACGAGTTGAGCTGGCAGGAGGCCCGGCGGCTGGCGTATGAATCGGCATCTCCTAAGCCTGTACAGACCGTGAACCTCGCGGACGCTCTCGGCCAGACCCTTGCTGAACCTGTCGTGGCGCTGCAGCCCATCCCGCACTACGCGTCCTCGGCGATGGACGGTTGGGCGCTCAGCGGTGAGCCGCCGTGGATGCTGATCACACCCGTTCAGGAGGATGAGAGCCCCTGGCACCGGGCACACGAGCACAAGAAGTCCGGCTACGCCACGCTGGAACCCGGTCAGGCCACGTTCATCCTTACAGGCGGCGTGGTGCCCCGAGGGGCTACCGGAATTCTTCGTTCTGAGCACGGAGCCATCCGGGATGGCATGCTCACCCGCAATGACCGTGCCCGCCCCGACGAGCCGCTCGAGAACGAACATATCCGCCCGGCAGGTGAGGAAGCGGCAGAGGGAGCGCAGGCCATAGCTGCCGGTGCGGTGCTCAATCCCGCGCAGATCGCGCTGGCCGCAGTCTGCGGGTATGACACGCTTCCCGTTCTCCGTGCGCCACGGGTGTCCCTGCTGTTGACCGGTGATGAAGTGATCGAGGCAGGGTTGCCCGAGGCGGGCCAGGTTCGCGATACGTTCGGCCCGCAGTTGCCCGGCCTGCTCACCATGCTGGGCGGCCACGTGGATACGGTGGCCCGCGCGCGTGATGATCTGGACGACGTCGTTGCTGCCATCAGCGCCGAGGCCACAGATGAAGTCTCTCTCGCGAGGGCTTCCGGAGACGTCCTGATCAGCACCGGCGGCACCGGTTCCTCGGATGCGGACCACATCCGCCGCGCGCTGGCTGTGCTCGAGGCTGAGCTTCTCATCGACGGCATCGCCATGCGCCCCGGACACCCTACGCTCCTGGCACGGCTGCCGGACGGCCGATTCTTTGTGGGCCTGCCCGGCAACCCGCTCGCCGCGATGATGGCGCTGTTCACGGTGGGAGCACCGCTGTTGGCCGGTCTGCGGGGAGCCGCCTTCCCGGAGTCCCGCTCAGTTCTGGCAGGTGAGGCCTTCAAGCCGCTGGAAGGGCGCACTCGGCTGGTGCCGTACCGCCTGGAGAACGGACGCGCCATGCCCACAGTCCACCACCGTTCGGGCATGCTGCGCGGTCTGGCGGATGCCGACGGCGTCCTCGTTGTACCTGAACATGGTTGTGAGCCGGACGAAAAGGTACCGGCACTCACCCTGCCGTGGTTCAGCTAGCAGCTCCCTCGTTCAGCTGAAACGCGGCAGGGCGGTGCAGGTCAGACGGTAGCCGGCATGTTCTCCCGCGCGTTCTCCTCGCCGGTGCCGCCCGCCGGCCCGTCAGCTGCCGGCTCCAGCCGGATGATGACGCCCTTTGAGACCGGGGTGTTGCTGCCCTTCACGGTGTCGTCCAGCGGAACCAGGACGTTTGCCTCCGGGTAGTACGCCGCAGCACAGCCGCGTGCGGTGGGGTACGCAACCGCCCGGAACTTGCGCAGCGCGCGGTCCTTGCCGTCCAGGTACTCGCCGTGCACGTCCACAAGATCGCCGTCCTTGAAGCCGAGTTCCGCGAGATCCTCGGGATTCACAAAGACCACATGGCGGCCCTTCTTGATTCCGCGGTAGCGGTCGTTGTAGCCGTAGATGGTGGTGTTGAACTGGTCATGCGAGCGCATGGTCTGGAGGATCAAGCGGCCGGGCGGGCACTCCATCGGGTCCAGTTCGTTGACGGTGATCATCGCCTTGCCGCTGGGGGTATTGAACTTTCGCGAATCACGCGGCCCGTTGGCCAGCAGGAAGCCGTCCTTCTCGCGGATCCGCCGGTTGTAGTTCTCACACCCTGGAACCACGTGTGCAATGTGGTCCCGGATGCGGTCGTAGTCGTCCTCGAATCCCTGCCAGTCAGCGTCAATGCGGTCACCGATGGTGGCCTGTGCCAACCGGCTCACGATGGCAACCTCGGACAGCAGCCCCGGTGCCACCGGGTCTACCCTGCCTTCAGAGGAGTGCACGGCGCTGACAGTGTCCTCGACGGAGACGAACTGCGGGCCGGTTGCCTGGATGTCGATCTCGGTGCGGCCGAGCGTGGGAAGGATGAGCGCTTCTGCGTCCTCACTGATAACCGTGTGGGAGCGATTCAGCTTGGTGGAGATCTGCGCGTTCATCTCAAGGTTCTGCATGGCCGCTTCGGTGGCTGCGGTGTCCGACATCGCTGCGACGAAGTTGCCGCCGAGTGCGAGGAAGAACTTGATGTCGCCGTCGCGCATTCCCCTGACCGCCGCGACGGAGTCCACGCCGTGCTCGCGGGGTGGTTCAAACCGGAATTCCTTACCGAGCGCGTCCAGGAACGAGTCCGGCATCTGCTCCCAGATGCCCATGGTGCGGTCGCCCTGCACATTGGAGTGTCCGCGGATGGGAGAGGCGCCCGCGCCAGGCCGGCCCATGTTGCCGCGCAGCAGCAGCAGGTTGATCATTTCCTTGATGGTGCCGACGCCGTTCTTCTGCTGCGTGACGCCCATGGCCCAGGTAATGATGGTCCTCTTGGACCTGATGTAGCGGTCGGCCAGTTCGTCGATCTCTTCAGAACGCAGCCCCGTCGCCTCCAGCACGGTCTCCTCATCAAGACCCGACAGGTGTTCCCGTAGTTCGTCCAGCCCCTCACAGTATTCAGCGATGAATTCATGATCCAGCACCGTGCCGGGGTTCCTGTCCTCGGCCTCGAGCACCCGCTTGGACACCGCCTGAAGCAGCGCCATGTCGCCGCCGCTTCGGATCTGCAGGAACTGGTCGGCAAGATCGGTGCCGCGACCCACTACGCCCTTGGGCTTCTGGGGATTCTTGAACCGGCGCAGGCCGGCCTCGGGCAGCGGGTTGACTGCCACTATCTGGCCGCCGTTTTCCTTCTGCTTCTCCATGGCGCTCAACATCCGCGGATGGTTGGTCCCGGGATTCTGGCCGATGACGATCATCAGGTCGCAGTTCAGGTAGTCGTTGTATGCGACGGTCGCTTTGCCGATCCCGATGGTCTGGCCCATGGCAACGCCGGATGACTCGTGGCACATGTTCGAGCAGTCCGGCATGTTGTTGGTGCCCAGTGCACGGATGAACAGCTGGTAGATGAATGCTGCCTCGTTGGACGCGCGCCCGCTCGTGTAGAACGCCGCTTCATCGGGGGAGGCGAGGCTCTTCAGCTTGTCCGAGATGATCGTGATCGCCCTGTCCCAGCTGACGGGCCGGTAGTGATCCTCACCGGCCGCCTTGTAGACGGGTTCCGTCAGCCGGCCCTGCATGCCGAGCCAGTACTCTGACCGTCCGCGCAGTTCGGTGATGGAATGCTCTGCCCAGAACTCGGAGGACACAGTGACCGGTGTGGCCTCCCAAGTGACCGCCTTGGCGCCGTTCTCGCAGTATTCGAAGGTGCTGCGGTGATCCGACGGGTCCGGCCAGGCGCAGCTCATGCAGTCGAAACCCTGCTTCTGGTTCATCCGGAGCAGGGTGCGCACGCTTCGTTCAACACCCATATGCTTGAAAGCAGGCTGCATGGAGTGGTACACGCCGGGCAATCCGGCCGCCCATTCCTTGGGTGTACCGACATCGAGATCGTTCTCGTCTGCTTCTTCGACGGGAGGGTTTGAGCGAGTCATCGCGCATCCTTTCTAGGCCGCTTCTCAGCGCTGAGTGGTCCTACCTGACCCATTGTCGCTCAGGAACATCGAATGTGGGATACACGCGGCGCCGGTCGCTGAAGGTTGAAGCGTCCATTAGGCTCAATCCAGGCCCAACCGAAAGGTGAATTGATGACGCGGGTGATGGACAGGCGGCGGATTACGCGCTATCGGCTGGACGGCACGGTCAGCCGGCGGGAAGACCGTCTGGCCGGTGAAGAGCCCCTGGAGATCAGGCTGGGCGGGCGGGCCTTCAGCGTCACCATGCGCACCCCGGGCGACGATTTCGATCTGGTCGCAGGTTTCCTTGTCTCCGAGGGAGTAGTTGCCGAGCCCGGTGAAATCCTCGCGCTTCGCTATTGCGCCGGGGTGGACGAGGAGGGCCGGCAGACCTTCAACGTGGTCGAGGCCCAGCTCCGCCCGGACGTAGCGCTGCCGGATACATCGATGGAGCGCCATGTCTATACCTCCAGTTCCTGCGGGATCTGTGGAACAGCCTCCATTGACGCGGTCCGGAAGTCGGGCCGCTTCGACGTGCACGACGACGACGGCACCGTGGATCTGCCGGTCCTTGCCTCCCTGCCGGACCGGCTGCGGACCAGCCAGAAGCTTTTCGACCGTACGGGCGGCGTCCACGCGGCGGGACTGTTCTCCCGGGACGGCGAGCTCCTGTGCCTCCGTGAGGACGTGGGCAGGCACAACGCCGTGGACAAGGTGGTGGGTTGGGCACTGCGCTCGGATCTGCTGCCGCTGCGGGGAACATTTCTGCAGGTCTCTGGACGCGCCTCGTTCGAGCTGGTCCAGAAGGCGCACCTTGCCGGTATACCGATCCTCGCGGCCGTGAGCGCCCCGTCGTCGTTGGCTGCGGACCTGGCGGAGGAATCCGGGATCACGCTTGTCGGTTTCAGCCGGGGGCAGACACTGAACTGCTACACACACCCGCAGCGTATTGTCGCAGGCTCAAACCCGGAATAGGTGCACCGGGCCCGGAGTTGCACACCAGTATGGAACTTGGCATCTTCAGCTTCGGCGACATCCACCCGAACCCGGTAACCGGCGAACGGGTATCACCCGAACAACGGATGGCCGATCTGCTGGAGCGGGCACGGCTTGCCGATGAGGTGGGCCTGCACTACTTCGGTATCGGAGAACATCACCGGCCGGATTACGCGGTGTCCTCCGTGGTGCCGGTTCTGGCCGCCGCCGCCGCACAGACCCGGCAGATCCACGTGGGATCAGCGGTCACCGTACTCAGCACCGAGGATCCGGTGCGTGTCTTCCAACAGTTCGCCACCCTCGACCTCCTCTCCGGCGGACGGGCGGAACTGACCGCCGGCCGCGGCTCCTTCATCGAGTCCTACCCGCTGTTCGGTGCTGCCCTCGAAGACTACGACGCACTCTATGAGGAAAAGATCGACCTTCTGCTGCGCCTCAACGCCGAGGAACGGTTGACCTGGTCCGGCCGTTTTCGGCCGCCGCTTCAGGATGCGCTGATCCTGCCGAGACCGGTCCGGGAGCAGTTGGACATTTGGATCGCAACCGGTGGGACGCCGTCGTCGTCGGTGCGTGCTGCGCGGCTGGGCACATCGGTCATTTACGCGCTGCTAGGTGGTGCCGTCGACAATTTCGCGCAGCACGCCGCGCTCTACCGGGAACAGTTCAACGCGAGGGGGACAGCCGTGCCGCGGGTCGGCGTCAGCGGCGTCGGGTTGATCCTCCGTGACGGAGCCAAGGAGGCCTTCCGTCCGCACTGGCTCGACAGTATGACCCGTATTTCCGCGGAACGCGGCTTTCCCAAACCCAGCGGAGTCACTTACAACATGCAGGCGGCGCGTACGGGGGCGCTCTATGTCGGTACCCCTGAAGAAGTGGCGGAGAAGATTGTTCTCACGCACGCCGCCATGGGCCATGACCGGCACATCCTCCAGCTCGACTTCTCATCGGTGCCCCAGGCACAGGTTCTTGAGTCCATTGAACTGTTGGGTACACAGGTGCTGCCCCTCGTCAATGACGCCCTCGGCGTCCACCAACTTGAGGACGCCGTTTCCCGGACCGAAAGTGTCCGCGGCTGGTCCTAAGCTTGAAGTTCACTAGCTGGAGGCACCCATGAGCATGGAAGGCGCGGCCTGGAGTTCCCTGTACCGGATCTCCTCCGCCAAGAACGGCAGCAACAAATTTTCCAGGGAAACGCTGAAGCGGATCCTGTCCTTCGCCGTGCCGTACCGGGTCAAGCTGGTGCTCTTCATCGCGCTGTCAGTGGTATCCGCGTTCCTGGCGGTTGCCACGCCGGTCCTTGCCGGGCAGGTTGTCAACGCGATCATCGCCGAAGCCGCGGTAGAGACCATCGTGTGGCTCGCCGTCGTGATTGCGATTGTGGCCGTAGCTGACACCGGCGTGGGACTGCTGACACGCTGGTACTCGTCACGGATCGGCGAGGGAGTGATCCTCGATCTACGGACAGCGGTCTTTGACCACGTTCAGAAAATGCCCATCGCGTTCTTCACGCGTACCCGCACTGGTGCGTTGGTGAGCAGGCTCAACAATGACGTGATCGGCGCCCAACAGGCGTTCAGCGGCACGCTGTCCGGCGTGGTGAGTAATCTCGTGGCGCTGATTCTTACCCTGATCGTCATGCTGAGCACGTCCGTCCTGGTCACCGTGCTCGCAGTCATCATGCTGCCCATCTTCCTGCTGCCGGCCCGCCGCATGGGCAGCAGGCTGGCTTCCCTCCGGCGCGAGGCCGCTGACTACAACTCGACCATGAGCACGCAGATGACTGAGCGGTTCTCCGCCCCCGGCGCCACGCTGGTCAAGCTCTTCGGGCGCCCTGATGAGGAGTCCGAAGAGTTTCGTGTCCGCGCTGCACGGGTCCGGGACATCGGTGTCCGGACGGCGATGCTGCAATTCGTGTTCTTCTCCGCGCTGATGCTTGTTTCTGCCCTCGCCCTTGCACTGGTGTACGGATTGGGCGGCAGCTTGGCGCTCGGCGGCGCGCTGGATACCGGTGAAGTGGTGACGCTGGCGCTGCTGCTCACCCGCCTTTACGCGCCGCTGACATCCCTCGCCAACGCGCGGGTGGAGATCATGAGCGCTCTGGTGAGCTTCGAGCGGGTCTTCGAGGTGCTCGACCTCGACCCACTCATCAAGGAGAAGCCGGACGCGCAGATGATTCCGGCTGGTCCGGTTGCAGTCGAGTTCGACGACGTCCGTTTCGCCTACCCGTCAGCGGACAAAGTCTCCCTCGCTTCGCTGGAGGAGGTCTCAACGCTGGACACCCGTGGCGGTGAGGAGGTGCTGCACGGTGTCAGCTTCCGCATTGAGCCCGGGCAGACCGTTGCACTGGTGGGTACCTCCGGTGCGGGTAAATCCACTATCGCCCAGTTGCTGGCCAGGCTGTATGACGTCGATTCCGGCTCTGTCCGGATTGGCGGGAAGGACGTCCGGGAAACCACGTTCGAGTCGCTGCGGCATACCCTTGGCATGGTGACCCAGGACGGCCACCTGTTCCACGAGACAATCGCCTCCAACCTGAGGTTGGCCCGCCCTGAAGCACGGGATGAGGAGCTCTGGGATGCGGTTCGCCGGGCACGGCTGGAGACCCTGATCCAGTCGCTTCCGGATCAACTGGACACCATGGTGGGTGAACGCGGTTACCGGCTTTCCGGTGGGGAGAGGCAACGCATGACCATTGCGCGGCTGCTGCTCGCCCAGCCGCGCGTTGTTATCCTGGATGAAGCCACAGCAGCCCTGGACTCGACGTCGGAAGCCGCCGTTCAGGCCGCACTCACTGAGGCGCTCGCCGGTCGTACGGCTCTGGTGATCGCCCATCGTTTGTCCACCATCCGGAGCGCGGACCAGATTCTGGTCATCGAGGACGGCCGCATCGCCGAGCGCGGCACGCATGAGGGACTGCTCGCCGCCGGCGGGCGGTATGACGAGCTGCACCGCACACAGTTCGCTGTGCAGAAGTCGGTCGCGCCGGACGAGCCGGCGGAAGCGCTGACCGGCTCCGGAGCCTGAAGCAATGTTTCCCTAAGACGCGGAATTCTTAGGGAGCGGCGCCGGATGGTGCAGCCTGACCGTCCAGCCGTGGCTCCCCGGGCTTCTCCGGAATGTGGAACCGAGGCAGTGTGAGGTTGACCAGCGGGCCCACAAAGAGGGCAAAGGCCACGGTGCCCACGCCGACCGTTCCGCCCAGAGCCCAGCCGATCGCGAGGACCGACACCTCGATGCCCGTCCGCACTGCCCAGATGGGCCAGCCCCAGCGTTTGTGCATGCCGGTCATCAGCCCGTCACGTGGCCCAGGCCCCATGCGCGCCCCAAGGTAGAGACCAGTGGCAACCGCGAGCAGAACCAGGCCGCCGGTAAACAGGAGAATCTGCACCCACAGGACCGTCTGCTGCGGGATGACGGCGAGGCCCACTTCAGCGCTCGGTCCTACGAGGAGGACGTTGAGTACTGTCCCCACTCCGGGCCTTTGGCGGATAGGGATCCAGAGCAGCAGTACGGCTAGACCAATCAGGTTCGTGGTCAGCCCGAAGGGTATGCCGCTCTGGACCGAAACGCCCTGACCCAGCACGTCCCAGGGGGACACTCCAATGCCGGCGCGGATCATCATGCCGATTGAGAACCCGTAAAGAAAGAGGCCAACGAGCAGCTGCACGATCCGACGCAGAAGGAGAAGGGACATGGTTCCAGTATCGGTTACGGTTACGGCTCAGATGAGCCGCTCAGCTGGGGCGAGTCTGGGTGTACCGGGGATTGCTAGTCGATGCCGTAGTGCTCGCGGATATCGCTGAGCGAACGCATCACCGAGCCGAGGTCGCTCGGGGTGAGGTATTCGGAGCGATCCTGGGAGTAGACCATGTAGTTGAGCGTTGTTTCTTCATGCCGATCGGCACTCTCGACGAAGGCGCGCACCGTGTCATCGAGTATCCGATGCAGCTCGGCGGTATCACTTGTCGCTGTATCAATCTCGATGGAGGTGGAGTCGCCGGCACCGATCCTTGCCCACTCCACGCTGACGCGCTCAACGCCATCGATTGCGGAGATCGCCTCTCTATACGTGTCCGCCGGTGACGATGCACCACAGGCTGGGAGGAGCAGCAAAGCCAGCACAGCAAATAACGAGCTTATGCGTCTCATTGTTGTCGCCTTCCGACTGGAATCACGAAGGACTCTACCGCTGAGGTGTCGCCGGTGAGGAATCGCTGAGTAGAGGGTGACTGAGCGTACTGGAATGCGCGATTGGCGGGATCGTCTTCAGCCTCGCTGATGGAGTGTGCGTAGTTGTTGTAGTCGTGGTTGGCGGCCACGTCGCTCCAGCCGCTGCCGGGCGGGTCCGGAAGGGTGACCTGTTCACCGGATTGCTCCGGCACCGCACCATTGACGCTCGTACCTCCAAGATCGAGGCGCGAGACGACGTCGTTCTGATGCTGGAATGAAATGACATCAACGTTCGACGGCATGGCCGTCCCGTCAACCGGTGAGCCGAACGTCATCACGTTGGTGACGTTGTACCGCTCCAGGAACACAGGGTCCGAGGCTAGCGAGGCCGCGATCATTCCGCCCTGCGAATGTCCTGACAGCATCACCGGCGCGCCGGGTTCGATCCCCGCCCGTTCCATGGCCAACGCAACGGTCGCGGCCGCAGTCGACATTTGGCCCGAAGCGCTCACCAGATTGCCGGTCAAGTCAGCCGAGATCGCAGAAGTAACAGGATTCCATGACTGGGTTCCTGGAATGCTCAGGATGTAGGCGGGACCCTCGGCGTTTTCTACCCGCGTGATTCGGACAGCACCGTCAGCGGTGGATGGATTGCTCGCGTCACCGTATGCCTGGGCCGTGAGGAACGCCAGCGCAGCAAGATCTGTTGGCACCACGCTGTCCAGATGTTGTGAGGGCCCACGGTTCATGCCATCCCGGGACACGCTGACCGGAATCGGCTCTCCGGCCCAGGGCGTTCCATCGTCGAGCAGCAGTGGAGCCCACTGGCCGAACGTCCCGGCAGTGACAGTGAAATCGACGAGGCTGCTCCCCGCCAACGCGACCGACGCTGACAATTCCATGATCGATGGCGGACTTCCGGCCAGCATCTCATCGAACAGGCCGCCTGCATGGATGCCGCCATCGACAAGGTCGCGAAACGATTCCGCGATGTTGCCGTACCCCAGTTCCGCCCGGTTCCCGAACCACTCGGCTCCGTCTGCGGTGGTGTCGACAACCCAGTCCGCGCCTCCTGCGACCCACTCCAGTCCGTCGGTGATCCAGTTGCCGTTGTCGTCCCCGCTCGTTTCCCGGGTGCTGGAGGCGAGCGGCTGAGCGGCGGAAGGGGCAGGTGGACCTACCGCGCCGGTGGCACTCGTTCCTTCCTGGGCATCCGCATGACCCACAACCTCGAGGGCGGCCTGCCTCAACTGCTCAGCGATACCCAACAGTGTGGGGCGGTGCCTGCCGGCCCAGTCGGCGCGAAAGTAGTCCGCATCTCCGCCCTGCCAGCCGATGACCGAGAGCTTCCCGGAGACCTGCAGTCCGACCAGCTCGAAATGCGCCGCAGCATTCTCGAGGGAACGGGCAAGCTGACGAACCTGGCCCGGGTCCATCCCGAGGAGCTGGCTCATGCGCTCGCCGCTGCTCCCGCGACGAACTCATAGGCGCAGGCGAGGGCGAAGGTGATTTCGCGGGCCACATGACCGGCTCGCTGCGGAGTGAGGAGCAGAGCGCCGTCTGTGGTGCGCACCGAATAGAGCGTGCTCTCGCTGACTGACCATCGGCCCGCCCAGACCTGCCGGCTCTGCCCGGCCCACGTGGTCATCGCTGCGCTCAGGATCGCTTCTTCCGGAACGACGGCGGCCGCTTCCGAAGGCGTGAGCGGCATGTGGACGACGGTGTCACCGGAATCTGTCCGGGCATGCACCGCATCAGCTCGAAGTTCGGGGAGCGGCGGAAGGACGCGGCTGATTGCGCCCCAGATGTTTTCCGCGTCGAAGAGAGCTACCTCAAGGGACGGTTCGTGGCCCCGTGCACGGATGCTGCCGTCGTTGTCTGTTTCCACGGTGCTGCGGCGGTGAACGCACACACCGCGGTCTGCGGTGAGCGTGAGGTCACTGTTGGCTCCCACGCTGTTGTAGGCAGCCGACAGGCGAAGAAGGATCGCGGGCGAGAGGAATTCCTGCAGAGCCGTATGCCAGCGTGATGACAATTCGGTGCCGGTTGCCAATCCGAGGGAGTTCAGTTCCGCCCACCCGGCATCCGGCGCAGGCGCAGTCGAAGGATCGGTATGGCCTGAGTGTGCTGTCGAAGCTGAGCTCAGTGCGAGCGACCAGGCGGCCGGTGATAGACGGACGACGTGAGACGGTGGTGGCACAGTTGAAAGATTCCCCATCCCGTCAAGCTAGTGCAGGCGGGGATTCTCTGCCATGGGCAGGTGTACCCATGTGGACAACGGTTGTGCCCCTGGCCGGAATCGAACCGACGACCTTCCCTTTAGGAGAGGGACGCTCTATCCTACTGAGCTACAGAGGCGGGTGCGCCACCGCACCGGGCGGTGCGCAGGCGGTACCAGCTTACAGTCTTCCTAACTCCGTGACCGCATCCTCCGCGGCAGCAGCACCGCGGTCAAACCGGCCGCGCAGCTCAACGCGAACAGCACCCACCGGGCGATGGTGAGTACGGACGCCAGGGCGACCGAACCGGCGTCGGGCCCGGAAAGAATGGAGTCGATCGCGACGTTCTCCCAGAGGTCCACCACAACGAAGAGCAGCACCGGGCTCCACAGCAGCCAGCGAAGCCATCGCCGTGAAACGTTGAGCTGAACCAGCAGGAGCCAGGCCAGTCCAAAAAGCAGCGGGAAGAGCGTGCCGGCCGTCTTGTGCACGTAGCTCAGCTGCCCGAGAGCCGCAGAGTCCATGACGGCACGCAGCTGGTCGATATAGGCGGCATCATATCCACCGAAGAGCATGTCCGGCATGCTCAGCCCACCGGAGAGCTGGGTCATCTGGGAGAGCGTCAGAAGATGGAAGTACCAAAACAGGAAGAGAGCCGCAGCCACTGCCGGAATGAGGATCAGGTTGCCGTTATGGCGGGGTGGGGGAGGCTGCTCGCCCGGGTTCGCCGGTAGGCCAGCCGCGGCCGGCCCGTGCTTGCGTGCGATCTGTGCCCTCGTTTTGCCCATGCCACAATGCTAGACCGTTACCATGCAGCAACAGTTCCTGAAAATCCACCCTGTATTTGATCTCATTTTGATAAAGATGGGCGCCGTTAGCTGCCTGTGATTGCAATCACAGCACCTAGTGGGGTTTGTTTAACGGATGGCTATAAACCAAGCATTACCCATGTCTAGCGTTGCGGATCAGGTGGGATGGCTCGCAGCCATCGAGGACGCCATTGATGCCGTCTTCGAACCTGTCGCAACGTGGTTCGCCGCAATTGTCTTCGTCCCGATCACCATTGGCGAGGTCAGTTTTCCGGTAGTGGTCGCGTGGCTTATCGCCGCGGCCGTCATTTTCACTATCTACTTCGGCTTCATCCAGTTCCGCGGATTGAAGGTTTCCTACGAGGTGATCCGCGGACGCTACTCGTCCAAGGATGACCCGGGCGAGGTCCCACACTTCCAGGCACTGACCTCGGCATTGTCCGGGACGGTCGGGCTTGGAAACATTGCCGGTGTCGGCGCAGCAATGGCGCTGGGCGGGCCCGGTGCCACCTTCTGGATGATCCTGGCCGGCTTGCTCGGCATGTGCACCAAGTTCGCTGAGTGCACGCTCGGGGTTAAGTACCGCGAGGTCCACCCGGACGGCACCGTCTCCGGCGGGCCATTCAAGTACCTGCCGGTTGCCTTCAAGAAGTTCGGCAAATGGCCCGCCAAGATCCTCACCGGTATCTTCGCGGTTGCGATCCTGATCTTCGGTGTTGCAGGCGGCAACATGTTCCAGGCCAACCAGACCTTCGCCCAGGCGCAGGAAGTCACCGGCGGTGCTGACGGATTCCTCGGCAGCCCGGGTGCAGCCCTGATCTTCGGCATTATCCTTGCGGCGCTTGTCGGCGCTGTCATCCTCGGCGGGATCAAGTCCATCGGCGCCACCACCAGCAGGCTCGTACCGGCGATGGGAATCATCTACGTCCTTGCCTGCCTGTTCGTCATCATCGTGAACATCGGTCAGGTTCCAGCCGCATTCGGTGCCATCATCGAAGGCGCCTTCAACCCGCAGGGCCTGGCCGGCGGCATCGTCGGCGTCATGATCGTCGGCTTCCAGCGTGCTGCCTTCTCCAATGAGGCCGGTCTGGGTTCCGCTCCTATCGCCCACTCGGCAGTCAAGACCCGCCGTCCAGTGAGCGAGGGTTTCGTGGCGATGTTCGAGCCGCTCGTCGACACTGTGGTCATCTGCACCATGACGGCCCTGACCATCGTCATTGCCGGGGCACCCAGCCTGCAGGCAGGAATTGATCAGGTCCAGGCAGGTGAAGGCACTCCCGACGGCGTCATCCTCACCTCGGACGCTTTCGCCACCGTCATTGACTGGTTCCCGATTGTCCTGGCCGTGGCGGTCGCGCTCTTCGCGTTCTCCACACTGATCACGTGGTCCTACTACGGTCTGAAGGCCTGGGAGTACCTCTTCGGCCGCGGCAAGACCTCGGAGGTCCTGTACAAGGTCATCTTCCTGTTCTTCACGGTGACCGGTACGGTTCTCACCTTCGGCCAGGTGCTCAGCTTTGCTGACTCGGCGTTGTTCGTCTGTGCGTTCGTGAACCTGCTCGGCGTGTACATGCTCCTGCCGGTGATCAAGCGCGAAATGAAGGAATACCTCGCGGACCGCAAGAGCGGCAAGCTCCTCGACCTCGGCATCGAGCCTGAGGACCGCGAAGCCGCCACCAAGTAACCACACCTATCCGTCCACAATGTGCCCGCCGGGTCGCCGACCCGGCGGGCACAGCCATGCCTGGACCAGCAGCGGACAGGTTCTGTCCGTGCCAGCGCCTAGACTTAAAGGCACCATGGACTTGCTTTTTGACCCGCACCTCAGCACACCTGCCGCAGAAAGGCGCGGCGCGCCGTCGTCGTCCTCCTCTGATCCGGCGGAGCATCCGCGACGCGGCGGGCACGTCGATGAAGCGCGTGCCCGCGAACTGCTCGAGGGTATGAACCCGCAACAGGAGGAGGCGGTGAAGCACAGCGGTTCACCCCTGCTGATCGTTGCTGGAGCCGGCTCCGGAAAGACCCGCGTGCTCAGTCACCGGATCGCGTTCCTGATGGCCACGGGCAGGTCCCATGCCGGCCAGATCCTCGCCATCACGTTCACCAACAAGGCTGCTGCGGAGATGCGTGAGCGCATCGAAGGGCTGGTGGGTGAGGTTGCCAAGCGCATGTGGATCTCAACGTTCCACTCCTCATGCGTGCGGATCCTGCGCCGCGAGGCAGCGTCCATCGGCTTGAACTCGAACTTCTCCATCTATGATTCGGCGGACACCCTTCGCCTCATCACCCTGGTGGCCAAGGGACTGGACCTCGATCCCAAGCGTTTCGCACCGAAGGCGATTCAGCACAAGATCTCTGCTTTGAAGAACGAGCTGATCGACGAGGAAGAGTACGCCTCCACCGCCAACTCTTCCGATCCGTTTGAGCAGGCTGTTGCTGAGGTCTACAAGGGGTATGCCCAGCGGCTCCGCCAGGCCAACGCCATGGACTTCGATGACCTGATCGCTCAGACGGTCTACATGTTCCGGGCCTTCCCCGGGGTGGCTGATTACTATCGCAGGCGGTTCCGCCACGTGCTCGTGGATGAATACCAGGACACCAACCACGCCCAGTATGCGTTGGTCCGCGAGATTGTGGGAGTCGCGGGGGAGAACGTCGAGGAGCCTGCCGAGCTGACGGTGGTGGGCGATTCCGACCAGTCCATCTATGCCTTCCGTGGCGCGGATGTGCGGAACATCGTGGAGTTCGAGAAGGACTACCCGAACGCGCGTACCATCCTGCTGGAGCAGAACTACCGTTCCACGCAGAACATTCTCAATGCGGCCAACGCAGTCATCTCCCGCAACCCGAACCGGCCGGCGAAACGGCTCTGGACGGCCGAGGGTAGCGGCGAGAAGATCATCGGTTATGTCGGTGAAAATGAACACGAGGAAGCACGCTTCATAGCGGACGAGATCGACCGGCTCCAGGACGAGGAAAACCTGCGTCCCGGAGACGTCGCTGTGTTCTACCGGACCAACGCGCAGTCCCGCTCCATCGAGGAAATCCTGATGCGGGTAGGCCTGCCCTACAAAGTGGTTGGCGGCACCCGCTTCTACGAGCGCAAGGAGATCAAGGACGCGCTGGCCTACCTGCGTGTGCTGGCCAACCAGGACGACGTCGTCAACCTCCGCCGCATCCTCAACGAACCGAAGCGCGGCATCGGAGACCGGGCGGAATACGCCATTGCCGCGCTCGCCGAACGCGACCGCACAAGTTTCATGGAAGCCCTTCGGCGGGCGGATGAGGCTCCGGGCATGGCAACGCGCTCGGTTAACGCGGTTGCGTCATTCGTGAAGCTCATCGATGACCTGGCAGAGGTCGCCTCGGGATCGGGTGCTTCGGCGGCTCTGGAAGCGGTCCTTGAGCAGACGGGGTACCTCGCGCAATTGCGAACGAGCACGGATCCACAGGACGAGTCCCGGGTGGAGAACCTTGCCGAGCTTGTTGCGGTGGTCCGTGAATACGAGATCGGCAACCCGGAGGGGACCCTGGGCGATTTCCTTGAGCAGGTGTCGCTGGTGGCGGATGCGGACCAGATTCCCGATGCACCGGCCGGTGCCGGGGAGGACGTGGAGAAGGCGGTGGAGGAAGCCCGGCGGCAGGGCGTCGTGACCCTGATGACGTTGCACACCGCCAAGGGACTCGAATTCCCGGTGGTTTTCCTGACCGGAATGGAACAAGGAATTTTCCCGCACCAGCGTTCCGCGACAGACCCGAAGGAACTTGCGGAGGAGCGCCGGCTCGCCTACGTAGGTCTCACCCGGGCGAGGAAGCGGCTGTACATCACGCGCTCGGAAGTCCGGAGCCTGTGGGGGCAGAGTCAGTACAACCCGGCGAGCCAGTTCGTCGGCGAGGTTCCGGAGGAACTGATCCACTGGAAGCGGGAGGGCGCTGCGAAGCCGGCATGGACCGGCGGCCAGAGCATCAACGGCCCACGGTTCAGCGGCTCCTACTGGGGTGCGGGCGCAGCCTCTGGTAGCGAGTCCGGTCGCGGGCTGCCCGGAAAGGCGGCCGGCAGGGTGCAGCCCCAGAAGGAGGTTGTCGCCGTCTCTGCTGGAGACAAGGTTAATCACACGACCTTCGGCAATGGCACCGTCCTTGCGGTGGAAGGCGGCGGAGACAAAATGGTGGCCAAGGTGCGGTTCGACATCGGGGAGAAGCGACTGCTGCTCCGGTACGCTCCGCTGACCAAGGTCGGGTAGCACAGGCGGTGCAGCTGGCCGGAGGGGGAGTGCAGCGGCGCGCCCGGGCGCGTGCCGCCGTCGTCGGTTTGGTGTTCCTCGGCAGCGCGCTTCTGAGCGGGTGCGTGGAAGTGCCGGTCAGTGATCCGGCACCGGATTCCGTGCCCGAGCTGGCCCCGCAGCAGGAACTTGCCGCCATGCCGGAACTGCCGGCGTCTGAACTTCAGACCTACGGCGGGGACACTGCAGCTTTCCTCACCGAGAACCGGAATACCTACTGCGTCATTACCACAGAGCAGGGCGGCATCATCGATTCACCCGTGGATCCCCGGCTCTCCGGGGGGCAGCGGGATGACGCTGTGCTGGAGGTGCCCGCCGTGTACTGCGAACTGGCACGCTATCCGGAACCTGCTGAGGTCGCCGACGACTGTCACGGCACCAACCTCGGGTTCAAGGGCGGGACCGTTCTGCTCACCTCTTCGGGAGTTGCGTACGGCGGATGCCGGGTTGGCATGACCCTGATGGAGGCGGAGCTGGGTCCGGGTTCAGACGGTGGAGAGAGCCCGCTCGCACGCCTGCCGGTTCTTGAGGACGGCTTGGCCGTTGAGCTGAACGGTTTCCGCTGCGGCAGCGCGGGCCGGGGCATGGTGTGTGTCGAGTCAGAAACCGGCCACGGCTTCACCGCGTCGGCGGATGCGTTCGAAATCATTGCACCCGACGAGGGCGCTGAACGGTAACCGAAAGGGTTACTTTTCTACAACTCATAGAACTGTGTGCTTACTCACGAAACCGCTAGTCTGTAAAAGGCGCTCCGAGCCAAGGGACTAGAGTTCCCTGTGTAAACCTACTTCGACGCAGAAGGACACTAGATAAGTGGACCTGTTTGAATATCAGGCGCGCGATCTATTTGAGGCTCACGGCGTTCCCGTGCTGGCCGGCATCGTGGCGCAGACCCCCGAAGAAGCAAAAGCAGCAGCTGAGAAAATTGGCGGCGTCGTAGTCGTCAAGGCGCAGGTCAAGGTTGGCGGCCGCGGCAAGGCGGGCGGCGTCAAGGTCGCCAAGACGCCGGATGAGGCTTACGAGCACGCATCCGCGATCCTCGGCATGGATATCAAGGGCCACACAGTCCACAAGGTGATGATCGCCCAGGGCGCAGACATCGCGGAAGAGTATTACTTCTCCGTGCTGTTGGACCGGGCAAACCGGAACTACCTTGCCATGTGCTCCGTTGAGGGCGGCGTGGAAATCGAGCAGCTCGCCGTTGAGCGGCCCGAAGCGCTGGCGCGGATCGCCATTGATCCGGGCACCGGCATTGACCGCGCGAAGGCCGATGAGATCATCGATGCCGCCGGGTTCGCACCCGAGCTCCGCGAAGGTGTGGCGAACACCATTCTGAAACTGTGGGATGTCTTCACCAAGGAAGATGCCACTCTGGTTGAGGTGAACCCGCTGGTGAAGACCGGATCGGGTGAGATCCTTGCCCTGGACGGCAAGGTCACCCTCGATGAGAACGCTGACTTCCGCCAAAAGGGTCACGCTGAGCTCGAGGACAAGGACTCCACCGATCCGCTGGAGGCCAAGGCCAAGGAGAATGACCTCAACTACGTCAAGCTCGACGGCGAGGTCGGCATCATCGGTAACGGAGCCGGGCTGGTGATGTCCACGCTGGACGTTGTTGCCTACGCAGGCGAGGCCCACGGTAACGTCAAGCCCGCCAACTTCCTGGATATTGGCGGTGGAGCCTCTGCCGAGGTCATGGCTGCAGGTCTGGACGTCATCCTGAATGACGAGCAGGTTAAAAGCGTATTCGTGAACGTCTTCGGCGGCATCACCGCGTGTGACGCCGTGGCCAACGGCATCGTTAAGGCGCTGGAAATCCTTGGCGACAAGGAGAACAAGCCACTCGTGGTGCGCCTCGACGGCAACAACGTCGAAGAAGGCCGCCGTATCCTCGCCGAGGCAAACCACCCGATGGTCACTCTCGCCGACACCATGGACGAAGGCGCAGACAAGGCCGCCGAGCTGGCTCACGCCGCTCGCTGACCGGTCGCGACTCCAGGACTAAGGAACTTCACATGTCTATCTTTCTGAACAAAGACTCCAAGGTGATCGTCCAGGGCATCACCGGCGGCGAAGGCACCAAGCACACCGCGTTGATGCTGAAAGCCGGCACGCAGGTGGTCGGTGGCGTCAACGCCCGCAAGGCCGGAACCACCGTCACTCACGGCGAAACTACCCTCCCCGTTTTCGGCACCGTGAAGGAAGCGATCGCCGAGACCGGCGCTGACGTCTCCATCATTTTCGTGCCGCCGGCATTCACCAAGGACGCAGTCGTTGAAGCGATCGATGCCGGTATCGGCCTTGTCGTCATCATCACCGAGGGCGTTCCCGTGCAGGACTCCGCGGAGTTCTGGGCGCTGGCGCAGTCCCGCGTGGACGAGAACGGCAAGCAGATCACCCGGATTATCGGCCCCAACTGCCCCGGCATCATCACCCCCGGGGAATCACTGGTTGGTATCACCCCGGCGAACATCACCGGCAAGGGCGGTGTAGGCCTGGTCTCCAAGTCCGGCACGCTGACCTACCAGATGATGTTCGAGCTGCGCGATCTCGGTTTCTCCACCGCAATCGGCATCGGCGGCGATCCGGTCATCGGCACCACGCACATCGATGCCCTTGAGGCATTCGAGGCGGACCCCGAGACCAAGGCGATCGTCATGATCGGCGAAATCGGCGGCGACGCTGAAGAGCGCGCGGCCGAGTTCATCAAGGCCAACGTGACCAAGCCGGTTGTCGGCTACGTCGCGGGCTTCACTGCGCCCGAGGGTAAGACCATGGGCCACGCAGGTGCGATCGTGTCCGGTTCCGCCGGCACCGCCCAGGCGAAGAAGGAGGCCCTCGAGGCCGCCGGCGTCAAGGTGGGGAAGACCCCGTCCGAGACTGCCCGCCTGCTGCGCGAGGTTTACGCGGCGCTGTAGTCTTTCAGGCTGTACGACGGCGGTCGTTTCCTTCTCCACGGAAGGGAACGGCCGCCGTCGTTGTTTAATTCCTGCGCAGTAGTGGGATAGACACCTTCAAGGTCCACCTGCAATCTTGCAGTACTGCAACGTTGCAGTTGTGCAGAATTCCTTCCTGTGCCACAATAGTTCGGTGAGTCAACTAATTTCGCTGCGTGAACGCAAGCGCACCGAGACCTGGACCGCACTGCACGACGCCGCAGCGCGCCTCACGCTCGAACGTGGGCCGGAGGCGGTCACCGTCGAGCAGATCGCCGCCAGCGCCAAGGTTTCGCCACGGACATTCTTCAACTACTTCAGCACCAAGGAAGACGCGATCCTGGGGCTGCAGGAACCGAGCGTCGACGAAGAGCTGATTGCAGACTTGGCTCCCGGACAGGACCTGCTGGAGCAGGTTTCGCGGCTGCTGATGGCCGTGGTGCACTCTACCGAGGGCGGCGAACGTGAGGCCAGCCGCCGCATCGACGTGCTCACTGCCTACCCGTTCCTGCGCCAGCGCCGGTACGCCTACTTCGTGCGCGTGGAGCAGTTGGTACGTGACGTCGTTGCCGCCTCCCTGACTGATTCCGGTCGCTGGCAGGCGGCGCTGAGCCGAAATTCCGCTGAAGACGTGGCGCGCATGATTGTCCTCGTGGCTGGAGCCCCCATGCGCTACGCGTTCCAGCAAACCGCCGATTCACCCACTATTGACAACCAGTTTTCCGCTCTTGACGGCGCCACCGCGCTGCTTCGGGAAGTTCTTGAGGAAATTCGATGACCACTACCGTCCCACGCAGGGAATCAGGGCTGCTCCTGCTCTTTGTCGGCCTGATGCTCTCCATGCTGCTCGCCGCCCTGAACCAGATGATCCTCAGCACTGCGCTGCCCACGATTGTCGGTGAGCTCAACGGAGTGGACCAGATGCTCTGGGTCATCACCGCATACATCCTGGCTGCGACCATCGTGATGCCCATCTACGGCAAGCTCGGTGACCTCATCGGCCGTAAAAGCCTGCTGCTCTTTGCCATTGCAATCTTCATGGCGGGATCGATCGTTGGCGGGCTTGCGCCGAACATGGAATGGCTCATCGCCGGACGCGCGGTTCAGGGTCTCGGCGGCGGTGGGCTGATGATCCTCTCCCAGGCCATCATTGCCGACGTCGTTCCTGCCCGGGAGCGCGGCAAGTATATGGGTGCCATGGGAGGCGTGTTTGCCTTCGCATCAGTGGCCGGTCCGCTGCTGGGCGGCTGGTTCACCGAAGGTCCGGGCTGGCGGTGGATGTTCTGGATCAACATGCCGCTGGGTGTTTTGGCCATCGTTGTAGTGCTGTTCTTCCTGCACCTGCCCGCGCGCGAGCGGGTGCATCCCCACGTGGATATCGCGGGGATGGTGCTGCTCGCTATTGCAACGACGTCGCTGGTGCTTGTGGGCACCTGGGGCGGCACCGAGTATCCGTGGTTGTCCGCGCCGATCCTTGGACTGTTTGCCCTCGCTGTCGTGACGGGACTGATGTTCGTCGCTGTGGAGCGGCGGGCAAAGGAGCCGATCCTGCCAATGAGCCTGTTCCGGGAGCGGAACTTTGTCCTCACCACCTCAGGCGGCCTGTTGATCGGTGTCACGATGTTCGGCGCCATCGGCTACCTGCCCACCTATCTGCAGATGGTGACCGGCGCCAGTGCCACCAACGCAGGCCTGCTCATGATCCCGATGATGGGTGCGCTCATCCTGACCTCCACAGGCTCTGGAATTCTCGTCAGCAAGACCGGCCGCTACAAGTGGATGCCGATTGTCGGATCGCTCGGTGTCGCTGTGGCGCTGCTGCTGCTCTCAACCATCAGTCCGACCACGCCGGTCTGGATGATCTGCGTGTACATCGCCATCATGGGTGCCGGGCTGGGCCTGAGCATGCAGATTCTGGTGCTGATCGTCCAGAACACGTTCCCGAACCGCGTGGTGGGCACGGCGACGGCCTCTAACAACTACTTTCGCCAGATCGGTGCAACCCTGGGTTCGGCGGTGGTGGGCAGCCTCTTCACCGCGCGGGTGGGGGAGTTGCTGCTGGAGCGGCTCCCCGCGGGTGGCGCTGCGCTGGAAGGAGGGGCGAACTCGCTCACTCCCGAGCTGGTCAGCGCCCTGCCCGCCTCCCTGCAGTCCCCGATCATCCAGTCCTACAACGACGCACTGACCCCGCTGTTCCTCTACATGGCACCGCTCGGTGTGATCGCCGCAGTACTCCTCGCGTTTGTCCACGAGAAGGCGCTGTCAACGGTCATCGAGCGGGACACAAAGGTGGAGCGAGACGCCGGCCTCCCGCCTGAGCCGGTAGAGCAGCTCTCGCGTTAGCCCGACGCGTCCGGGCGTTTCGCGAGGGCGGCGTCGGGCAGAATGAACACATGGCTACCCCTTACCTGATCCGCCGCGAGCGCTTCATCCCCGCCCCTGCTTCCGCTATCTTCGACGTGCTCGCCACGCCCGCGTTGCACAGCGTGATTGACGGCTCAGGCACCGTCACAGGTGTTCAGCCCAACGGCCCGGAGCGGCTCTCTCCGGGCGCCCGCTTCGGAATGGACATGAAGATCGGGACGCCCTACAAAATCCTCAACACGGTTGTCGAATTCGAGGAGGGCAAGCGGATTGCCTGGCGGCACTTTGCCCGCCATATCTGGCGCTACACCCTTCAGGAGCACGACGGCGGCACGTTGGTTGCGGAGGAATGGGACGCCCGCGCTGTTCCCGGCAAGCCCGTGCTCAGGTTGCTGGGATTCACGAGGGCCCACCCGGAATCGATCGAACGCACGCTTGAGAACCTCGAGCGGTACGTCACCGCAGGTCCCCGCGCATAGAGGCTCAAGGAGAAGTAGTCAATACCGCAGCGGAGAAACGATGAGAAGATTTTTAAGATAACGATCTGATAAATACATTGCGGTAGTCAGCATGCTTATGTTCTTCTGTAGAAGAACTGCCCCAGCTCTTCGACAAGAGGTGAAAGCATGCGCACAGCCACCCGCACCCGGAGTGTCAGCTCCCGCAACGTTCCGGCGAACCGCCGAGGGAACAGCAGGCTGCTGAGTGCAATGCAGGAGGAGATTGCACTTGAGCACCTCCATCTTGCTGAAGCAATCGCGCGCGGATTTTCTCCGTTTGCCAACGACGCCGCCGACGTCCGCCAGGTTGCCTATCTGGGCCTGATGAAGGCGGCCAAGCGCTTCGACCCGGAGCTGGGCATCGACTTCGCAGCCTATGCGGTGCCGACCATCCGGGGAGAAGTCAAGCGCTACCTGCGGGATTGCTGCTGGATGGTCCGCCCGCCGCGGGAACTCCAGGACCTGAAGTCGACAGCCGCCAAGGCTGACTCGGAGCTTGCCCAGCGCCTGGGCAGGGAGCCCTCCCTCACCGAACTGTCCAAACACCTCGAGAAGGATCCGGCAACAGTGGCCGAAGCCCTGAGCTGTGGTGGAAGCCAGCGGCCCGAGTCCCTTGACACGTCCGCGGAGGGACCGGGCTGGGCGGAGATTCTGCCTGCCGAGGATGACCCGTTCGCCCATACCGACGACGTGCTCGCCCTGCGTGCTGTGGTTCACGAACTCTCTGCGCGGGAGAAGGAGCTGCTGTACCGGCGGTATTTCCATGAGGAAACTCAGGACCGAATTGGCCGCCGGCTGGGGATGACCCAGATGCAGGTCTCACGTCTTCTTGCCCGGACTCTCGTGAAGCTGCAAAAACGCCTTCTCGACGACGCCGGTCCTCACCGCGCAGACCCCTCTCCCGTTCTGAAGATGACGGGACCGGACCGGGCTACCAGTATTGCCTGAGCCGGTCTAGCTCCGGATACCCAGCTCCGCTGCGGCACGCAGAACGTCTTCCGGGGTGACCGCCAGAATCGCAGGATCCGGGTCAGTGGCGAACGTTTCGCCGCGGCGCACCGACTCGTCCGTGAGCACAAGGTGCGGACCCGGCGGTGGGCCCCATTCCGCTACCGGGGCAGGACCGAACAGCACCACCGACGGCCGCGCGTACGCCGAGGCGAGGTGCGCTGCGCCCGTGTCCGCCGAGATGACCAGCTCAGCTGAAGCAATCAACGCGGCGAACTCGAGCAACCCCAACCGGCCGGCCACTACCTGCTCGTCCGGAAGCCCGGCCGTCTGCGCCACTGCCTCCGCCCGGGGACGCTCACCCGCGCTGCCGGTCAACAGCACCAGGTGCCCTGCATCCGACAGGGAACGGGCGACGTCGGCAAACCGCTTGACCGGCCAGAGCCGGCTCCCATAGGCCGCGCCGACGTGAATGACAACCGCGCCCGGTGCCGGGCTTTCGACAGCTGGCGGCCGGAGGAGATAGTCCAGCGGGTCTGCCTCGATGCCGTGCGCACTCACCAGGTGCGCCCACCGATACCTCTCATGTACACCGTCCTCCCATTCGGGGCCGGACCAGCCGGGTGCTTGATGCCCGATCCGGCGTGTTGCTTCCAGCGCCTCGAGCCTCCGGCGGCTTTCGGGACCGTTCCCGTGGAGGTTAACCGCGACCTCCACCCTGCCCGGACGCAACGCCAGCGGCTCATCGAGCCCGTGGGTGGGCAGCAGCGCGTCCACTGCACCGGTGAGCCCGACGATCGGTTCGAGCCAGGACTGCGCGGCGTACAGGATGCGGTGATCCGGGAAGGCTCGCCGCAGCCCGCGCAGAGCGGGCACCGCGACCAGCAGGTCTCCCAGTTTCAGTGCACGAAGCGCCAGCACCTCGGGGCGTCCATCCGGCTCAAGTGCTTCCACGGCGGGGTCAGGCAGCATGATCTTCATCCTGCCAGAAAGCCGGGTTGGCCCGTCGCGGTAGAGGAGTCCCGACCCGCGGGAAGAACTTCTCCGGTGAGAAGTGTTTAGGTTCGTGCTTCGGAGGGAACTGTGCCTGTATGAGAAGCGAGCCCAAAGCCGTTCTCCTCGACAGGGACGGCACCATCGTGGTTGATGTGCCCTACAACGGTGACCCCGAGCAGGTTGTCGCGATGCCCGGAGCGCAGGAAGCGCTGGACGGCCTTCGCGCTGCCGGAGTGCCGCTGGGCGTGCTCACCAACCAGTCCGGCATTGCCCGCGGTTTATTGACGGCCGCCCAGGTGGACGCAGTCAACCAGCGTGTTGAGGCCGTGCTTGGCCCCTTCGATGTCTGGGAACTGTGCCCTCACGGACCCGGCGACGGCTGCACCTGCCGCAAGCCGGCGCCCGGCATGATCCTGCGTGCCTGCGAAAGGCTGGGACTGCACCCTTCGGAAGTTGCCTTCATCGGAGACATCGGGTCGGACGTCGAGGCGGCCGCCGCCGCGGGAGCCACCGGCGTGCTGGTTCCCACGCCGGTCACCCGGCAGGAAGAAATCGACGCCGCACCGCTCGTTGCGGGCACCCTCGCCGAAGCGGTCACTCTCCTGCGGGGCAGCGCATGAGCGGCCGCACCCTCGTTG
>NZ_JAROKN010000034.1:0-33861 GCF_029455255.1 Arthrobacter vasquezii
GGTCCCCTTCATAACCGAGTGCACCATACCGGTGCCGGAGTCAGTGAGGACGATCGAGTAGTACCGTCCGAGGATGTCCGTCACCGCGCGGTAATCAGCGTCATCGAACGCCTGGGCAACAGCGGGAGGAATCGGCCTTGGGGCCGGTTCCGACCAAGGGTGCGTTGGCGTCCGCAGCCGGTGTTGCTGGCGCTGCAGGTGGAGTGACAAGTTCACCGGGGACGTGGGCCGCGGCCGGCGCATCGTCCGTTGCGCCGGGCTCGGCGAGTGGAGAGTCCGAAACGGAGATGATCGGGGTGCCCACCTCGACCGTCTCGCCCTCCCGAACAAGGAGTTCGGCAACCACACCGGCGTAGGGAGACGGCAACTCAACAAGCGATTTGGCTGTTTCGATCTCGACGATCACGTCGTTGACGGCGACGGTTGCACCGGGTTGTACCTGCCAACGGACAATCTCGGCCTCCGTGAGACCCTCGCCCACGTCAGGAAGGTTGAAGGTATTCAGCGTCATGGGAGTCCTTCTAGTAGGCGAGCACCGTGTCGAGCGAGTGCAGGATGCGGTCGAGGTCCGGCAGGTAGTGTTCCTCGGTGCGTGCAGTGGGGTACGGCAGGTGGAATCCGCCCACCCGGGTGACCGGCGCCTCGAGGGACAGGAAGGCGCGCTCAGTGATGCGCGCGGCGATCTCCCCGCCGATGCCACCGAAGGTAGGCGCTTCGTGTGCTATCAGCAAGCGGCCGGTCTTGAGTACCGACTCCGTGACGGTGTCGAAGTCGATCGGTGAAATGGACCGCAGATCGATGACCTCGACGCTTGTGCCGTCTTCAGCGGCCGCGTTCGCTGCGGCGAGAGCCACCGGTACCAGCGGCCCGTACGCCACAATGGTGGCATCGGTGCCTTCGCGGAGCACCTCTGCCTGGAACGGGCTGGCGGGCACCGCCGATACGTCCACTTCCCCCTTCAGCCAGTAGCGGCGTTTCGGCTCAAAAACGATCACCGGATCCGCGCAGGCCACCGCCTGCTGAATCATCCAGTACGCGTCATGCGGATTGGACGGGGTGATGATCCGCAGGCCTGCGGTGTGGGCGAAGAGCGCTTCGGGCGACTCTGAATGGTGCTCCACGCTCCCGATCCCGCCGCCGTAGGGAATACGAATGACAACCGGCGCGGTCAACAGTCCGTCGCTGCGGGCGTGAATCTTTGCCAGCTGAGTGGTGATCTGGTTGAACCCAGGAAACACGAACCCGTCAAACTGGATTTCGCAGATGGGGAGGTACCCCCGCAGGGCAAGACCGATGGCAGTGCCGATGATCCCGGACTCGGCCAGCGGGGTGTCCACCACGCGTTCCGCCCCGAACTGTGCCTTGAGCCCCTCCGTGACCCGGTAGACACCTCCGAGATCCCCGATGTCCTCGCCCATGAGGAGGGCACTAGGGTGCGCGCCGAGCGCGGCCCTGAGGCCCTCGTTGATTGCCTTGGCTATGGTCATCACTGCCATTAGCGGGCACCTCCCTCGACGTCGAAGCCCGCTTCATAGTCTCTCCAGGCTTTCAGCTCCTCCTGAATGAGTGGATGGGCCTCCGCGTACGTTGTGGCGAAGCGGTGCTCAAGCCCGGGCGCGCTCATGGACAGGACGGCGGTGCGCAGGTCCTTGGCGAGCCCCACCGCCTCCTCCTCCAGTTGCTGAAAGAAATCGTCACCGGTGCCGGCTGCGCGCAGGTGACGTTCTACACGGGTGAGTGGATCTCGGGCGACCCACTGCTCCTCCTCGGTGGCGAGGCGGTACTTCGTGGGGTCATCGGCAGTGGTGTGTGCACTCATCCGGTAGGTGAAGGCTTCGATGAGCACAGGTCCCCCGCCGTTTCGCGCGCGATCCAACGCCCAACGCGTGACGGCCTGCACGGCGAGGACGTCGTTGCCATCAACACGGATCCCGGGGAAACCGTACCCCTGAGCGCGGTGCGCCAGGGGAACCCGGGACTGGACTTCCGTGGGTACCGAAATGGCCCAGTGGTTGTTCTGGCAGAAGAAGACCGCGGGCGCGTTGAAGGACGCGGCGAAGACCATCGATTCATGGACGTCGCCCTCGGAACTGGCGCCGTCTCCGAAGTAGGCCACCGTCGCGGCTTTTGGCAACGATGGCTCCGCGAACTGATCCCGCTGCATGCCCATGGCGTAACCGACGGCGTGCAGGCACTGGGCCGCGAGTACCAGTGTGTACAGATGGAAGTTGGTGTCCTTGGGGTTCCATCCACCGTTGGTGACGCCCCGGAACAGCTTGAGCAGGTCCGCGTGGGCGACTCCGCGCGCCACCGCGACGCCATGCTCGCGGTACGTGGGAAACGCGTAGTCCTGGACCTGCATGGCGCGCGCGGAGCCGATCTGCGCTGCCTCCTGGCCGCGCATCGGCACCCACAGCGCAAGCTCTCCCTGACGCTGAAGTGCGGTAGCTTCCTGATCGAAGCGCCTGATCAGGTACATGTCCCGATACAGCGCGGCCAGCTCATCCTCCGCGGGGAGATAGCCCCTGAAGGCCGAGCTCTTGAGCTCCCCTTCAGGAGAGAGCATCTGCACCATGCCGGACGGGTCCCGAGGGAACTCCGGCAGGTGCCGGGCGTCGAGCTGCTCCTCTGCATCAAACTCGGCCGCAGGCAGGCGGGATGTGGCCATACTGTGGATCCTCGCAGGTAATATTCCGTGGGCGTTATATCTATTCGACCGTTCATGCACTGCAGTGCATGCGCAATCCTACAAGAGTAACGACGACGGCGCCCACGTCCTATTTGTGAAGTGCTAGGAAACTCCCGGACCCTTTGTGTACGTTGCACAAAGCTCGAGGAACCGTGAGTTTGCCTCGGGTTCGCCGATACTCACCCTGATGCCTTCTACGCCGAAGGGCCGGACGGAGAGAGCCTGCTGTTCCGCCAATGCTGCGAATTCCGGCGTGTTTTCTCCGAGCGCGAGCCAGATGAAGTTACCCTCGGCCTCCGGCACCTCCCAGCCGAGGTGCTTCAGCCCGTCGACCACGCGGTTGCGTTCGTCAACGATCGTCTGAACCCGTTCCCGAACCTCGTCAATGTGCTGCAGGGAGGTGACTGCCGCATGCTCGGCAATCTGGGACACCGCGAAAGGGGTTGCACTGACACGAAGGTGCTCGGTGAGTGCCGGCCGGGAGATGGAGTACCCGACCCGCAGCCCGGCGAGGCCATGAGCCTTGGAGAAAGTGCGAAGGACAATGACGTTGGGGTAATCGCGGTATAGCTGAAGGCCCTCGACGGCCTCTTCTTTCCGAACAAACTCCACGTACGCTTCATCCAGCACCACAACGATGTTTCTCGGCACCTTGGCGAGGAAACCGCGCACTTCCTGCTCTGCCAACGCCGGGCCGGTCGGGTTGTTCGGTGTGCATAGGAGGATCACCCGGGTGCGGTCGGTGATTGCTGATGCCATCGCGTCGAGGTCATGGGTCGAATCCGGAAGCAGTGGGACCTGCACGCTCATGGCTCCGGCCAGTCCGACGCAGATCGGGTATGCCTCGAAAGACCGCCAGGGGTAGATGACCTCGTCGGGTGCGTCGTAATCGTTCTGACCTGCGAATGCGGCGAGGATCTGATTCAGCGCTCCGAGGCTTCCGGCGCCGGTGACGATGTCCTCGGGAGGCACTCCCAGAAAAGCCGCGAGTTCGGTGCGCAGTGTTGTAGTCATGGGATCCGGGTAGCGGTTGACTGCCGTCTGACTGCCAATCGCCTGCAGTACTGCCGGGAGCGGTGGAAGCGGATTCTCGTTTGAAGAAAGCTTGAAGCTTTGTAGGCCCTCGATCACTACCGGGGGTTTCCCGGCGGCGTAACGGGGTAGGCGGCCAAGTACGCTGCGCGGGTGGATGCGGGTGACCTCTTCCGCAGCAGCATCGGTGTGGTGTTCGGGTGCACTCATGTGCACAAGCGTACTGGGCAGGGGATGCACGTCGGGGCGTCGGCGGAACACCGGAACTTCTGCCGGATCGATGAACCGCAACCGGAGATGTGACAGCATTGGTGCATGCTCAGGTTCATAGTGAGGGTACTCATCAATGCTCTTGCCCTCTGGGTGGCAGCATGGCTGCTGCCCGGCATCGAGGTGGGGTCGGAAGCCGCTGCTGAAGTGTCCACCAATGAAACCGTCGCAAGCGTGCTCTCGTACCTCTTCGTTGGTCTGGTATTCGGGATTGTCAACGCGCTGGTCAGGCCCGTCGTGTCCCTGCTCTCACTGCCCCTGACTATCCTTACCCTCGGGCTCTTCACGATCATCATCAATGCAGGCATGCTGATGCTGACCTCCTGGCTGACCTCCTTCACGCTTATCGGCTTCGTGGTTGACGACTTCTTCTGGACCGCGATCCTGGGAGCGATCATCATCAGCCTTGTCTCACTTGTTGCGGGTTCGATCACCGGAACCAGGCGTTAGCACCGGGCCCAGCTTCCGTTCGCTGCGTGGTGCGTTGGGCGGCGCCGGCTGCGGGCCCAGCAACGAAGGACGGGTGATCTGGAAAACGTGACGCTTGGCCGAGGCTCCCGTAACAGCCGCGCCGAGCGCCGCAGTAACCGGTGCAATTGAAGGGTGCGTGCTCAGGTCCACGGCTTGTGCGCCTTCTCGGTAACTGTCGATCTTGTGCGCCGGGCCTAAACCAAATTCTTCTCCTTCCGCCAGTTTGGCGTGGTGGTCGAGGACCACGGAAACCTGGTTGGGCTGGTCTTCACGCGGAAGGAGGTCTACATGGGGCACGATGTCCCAGGTATGGGCAAGATGGAGGAATGTGGTCTCATCGGGGGTTTCCTCCAGTTCCACCGGCGATCCCGCCGTCACAACGTGAGCGATGGAGTACTTCTCAGACACAGGGCCGCTGTTGGCGAGGTTCATCGCATGCATGCCGCCCTGGCTGTAGCCAACGAGAACCACTGTGGCGCCCTCTTCGGCATCTACGCCTTCCAAAGCGCGAGCCACAGCATCGCCGACGTACGCACTGTTCATTCCTCGCGCCTCTGCCACGCCATGGAAACTGAAAGGTTCTTCCCAACTACTCCCTTCCGAGCCTGGAATCACCACAACATAGGTAGATTCTGATTCGCCCGCCACTTCAAGGATCTCGAAGGCGCTTCCTGGCTCTGCGCTGGCGTGGGAGACCTGCGCCAACAAGTTGTCGACGGTTCCATCCAGGCGTGCGGTCTCCGATCGTGTGTGCTCGACGGTCAACGGAGCAGCCACCAGTGGGAGCGAACCAAAAGGATCTCCAGCAGTTCGCGTGTCACCGATGAGCCCACGAACCACGACATCAGCCGCCTCATACGCAAAGCGGCTCAACCGGATCTTGTCCGCGGTGCTCCGGAGCTCAGAACTGCTGTCAAGGAGCCTTCGGCGCGCCAGGTTGATCGCTTCTGCGGCCGCTGCGCCAGTTGAGAACGACGCGGCGGTAGCAACTGCGTTGCCTGCTGCCATCAACTGGAGCGTCGACAATCGGGCGTCCACAGCGGCAACGGTCTCGGCCGCACTGCTTAGTTCTTGCCCAGCGTCTGCAACAATCTGCGCTCCCCTGTCCAGCTCATCCCATTGGAAGCGGATGCCTCCGACGCCGCCAATAACCCTTGCGACGCCGTCGACGTCCGGTGACGTGTGCACGGGTGTCAGGTCATGCTCGGTGCTCATATTTGCGAGCCGTTTGTTGTTTCGCCCATACGCAGTGCAACCCCATACCCCTCCATTGATACAGCGGCCTCACGCAAGAGAACTGATGCGCTGCGAAGGCCGGTTTCCCTCTCGATCAGATATGCGCGGAAATTGCGTCCTGCCGGAGATTCCCAGCCGATACTCCGAGCGACACCGAGCCGCTCGCGCACGGCGTCGACAACATCGGCCTGTAGACGCAGTTGTCTGGCGAAGTCGCGTGCTGCCTCGCTAGGCTCCTGCTCGCAAATTAAGCCCGACGACATACTGAGATACATGCTCCGCACTCTCCTCACCTCGCTGTTGTATCTGCCCATGACGCTAGGCGCCGACGAAGGTCCGGCGCTCGGCAGACGGGGCGTATGTTGATATCCCGCTGGAATCCTGTGCCTGTGAAGGAGTTGTCACGCATGGGAGGTATACCGCCGGTCATGGAATGATTGGACCCATGCCGCACACTCCTTCCTCCCGGGTCAACCTTGCGTCCGTATCGATTCACCAGGGTGACAGCCAGGTGCCGATCGCCCTTGGGCCCCTCGACGGGAGATACCGTCCAGCAGTTGCTCCGCTGGTCGATTACCTGTCTGAAGCTGCACTCAACCGGGATCGCGTTCACGTGGAAGTGGAGTGGCTGATCCACCTCACCCGCAAGAGCGTCCTGCCTGGAACGGCTCCACTCACCGACGTGCAGGAAGCAGCGCTCCGGGAGATTGTCACTTCGTTTGATGGCAGCGCGGTCAGCGAACTCGCCGAAATTGAGCGGGTCACGGTGCATGACGTCAAGGCGGTTGAATACTTCATTGGAAGCCGGCTTGAAGGCATCGGCATCAGCCGCCTGAAACCCCTCGTCCACTTCGGCTGCACCTCTGAGGACATCAACAACCTGTCCTACGCTCTCGGGGTGAAGGGCGCAGTGGAGAATGTCTGGCTTCCTGCGGCGGAGGCGCTCGTGGACCAGATCACGGCAATGGCCGAAGAATCCCGGTCCGTCCCCATGTTGTCTCGGACCCATGGACAGCCCGCCACGCCCACCACCCTGGGCAAGGAGCTCGCCGTCGTTGCGCACCGCCTGTCCCGGCAGCTCGAACGCGCCCGCCGTACGGAGTACCTGGGGAAGATCAACGGGGCAACCGGCACCTTTGCCGCCCACGTCGCCTCCGTGCCGGGCGCCGAATGGCAGAGCGTCGCCAGGGAATTCGTGGAAGGGCTGGGCCTGACGTGGAACCCGCTGACCACGCAGATTGAATCCCACGACTGGCAGGCCGAACTGTACGCCGACGTTGCCCGCTTCAACCGCATCCTGCATAACTTCTGCACGGACGTATGGAGCTACATCTCGATCGGTTACTTCGCGCAGGTGCCGGTAGCGGGAGCAACCGGTTCCTCGACCATGCCGCACAAGGTCAATCCCATCCGATTCGAGAACGCAGAGGCCAACCTTGAGATCTCCTGCTCGCTCCTGGATGTCCTGGCCTCCACTCTGGTGACCTCACGGTGGCAGCGCGATCTGACCGACTCCTCCTCCCAGCGCAACATCGGTGTGGCTTTCGGGCATTCACTGCTGGCCATCTCCAACGTCTCCAAGGGGCTCGATCGCCTGGATGTCGCGGAGTCCGTGCTGGCTGCTGACCTGGACACCAACTGGGAGGTCCTTGGGGAAGCCGTCCAGATGGTGATGCGTGCCGAGGCGATCGCTGGAACTCCGGGCATGGAAGACCCCTACGAGCGGCTGAAGGACCTCACCCGTGGACACCGCGTTGACGCAGCTCGAATGCGTGAATTCGTTCTCGAACTGGGGCTCTCAGCGGAGGCCGAGGAACGGCTGCTCGCTCTCACTCCAGCAACCTACACGGGCATTGCGGAACATCTTGTGGACCACCTCCGCTAACCGGTCGTGCTGCCAAGCGCCGTCGTCGTTTTTTCATGGCTGTCCCAGCGCCGCAGGGTGGGGAGAATGAGCTGGCCGTGATCGCCGGGCAGCAAGTCCAATGCCTCAGCCACCTGCCCCGACGTCATGCCGCGGGCGAGCGTGATGTGCGGTACCCAGCGGTCAGGGACGCAGTTCCCGGTGACACCCGGCACGCCGTCGAGAGCTTGGTGCACGGTTTGATGAAAGTCAAGAAGTGCTCTACTGACGACGCCGAGGCGCGCCAGCACCTGGCCCCGGCCGGTCCTGAACAGCACCAGACCCGCCGTGTGGATGGGAAGCGGCAGCGCCTCGGCGAGCGCCGCAAGAGTGCTGTCATACTCAGCCGGAATCCGTGGCGCAGCCAGCAGGGTGATATGAGCGCGGTTCGAAGCCGCGGTATGCCGTGCCTGGGAAGGTAAGCCGGCCCGCTTGAGGATGTCCCAATCTGAGCGCAGAAGCTCCTCCCCGGTTGCTTCGAGGAGGAGTTCCACACTGTCCATCGTCAGCGCGGATTCTGCCGGTAGTCTCCGATGCCGAAGGAGCCGTCTTCCTCGACCGTGCCTGATCTTGGATCGTATTGCGGCCGCTGGTACGCCATCTCGCCGCCGCTGCGGCCGCCGAATGGACGCCCGTGGTCGGCATATTCCTCGCGGAAGTATGCGAGGCACCAGTCACCGAGCTGGACACGTGCGCCGGTCCTCAGGATGGACGGTCCGTCCGACCGCACACTTCCCCGAACGGGTCCATGCGGTATGAGCACGTACTCGTCGTCGACGTTGTGCTCTACTGTGGCATGCACGGGAAGCAGGCCGTCGAGCACCAGGTCGGCGTCCGGCGAGCTTCCTATCACCAGCTTCTCCCCAACCAGATTCACTTCACGAGGGACCTGCCCGTTCCAGGTCTCGGAATCCTGCACGAAGATGAGGCGCGGACGCCCGCTGCCCCTCGTGTGGTGGGTGGTGGTCACCTGGCGACGGATGCGGCGGTTCACCGTGGGAACGAGGGGAAACGGGGTCGACGGCGGCAGTAGCGGCACGCTGGATTTGCGGCTGCCGCCCCGGATCAGAGGAGCCAGTGCCGTGATTGAGCCCGCACGGATGTGCGCTGACCGCGTCATCAGGCGCTGGGCCATGGACGTTTCCACCTTGCCGATGCTTACCAGGGTTCCGGCAGGACCGGCGATGGTCACGGTGAGGCCCTTGGTGGCCAGGTTCGCTGCGAGCTCGCGGACACTCTCCAGAGAGGGCATACCCCCGAAGCCTGCTACCGCTGGATCCTCGCAGTAGATGGTCACCTCGGACCCGGCCGCGCTGACGGTGCCGCTTGTGGCGCGGGTGGATCCGCCGTCGTCGTTCTCCGAGAATGAGAAGGCGAGATCGATGTCGAGGCGTACCCGCTGTGACACGGGTCAGCTCCGGTGGGTGTCGGAGCCCGCGGCGTCGTTGTCGCTGGTGGTGACCCGTACGGTTCCGTTCAGCTTCCAGGTTGCGCGGGGTGCGTCCGGGCCGATGTCCCGCGGCACTTCGACGGTCATGTCGATGAAGCTGTAATTGACGGCAGCGCCCTTACCGGTGAGATAGGACCACATTTCCTCGGCGAGGTCTGCCCAGTCCCGGATGCTGCGGTTGTTATCAACAGAGGTGTTTTCAGACATGGCGAATTTTCCTTGCGTACTTTCGGTTCTGTCCGGCGCCCTCTACCCGCCTGACCTGACAAGTCCGAGCCTAACCCGCGCCGGCCCACAAGTGAACCCTTCATCCACAGACTGGCAGAAGCTGTAAGTGCGGACTGCCAGAATGGGGCCATGGCATTCGACCGGTACCCCGTCCGGCGCGTGGAGGAGGCCCGGGACAAGACCTTGGCACGCACTGTATGGCCAGCCACGCTGGCGCCGGTTGCGCAGGTTCTGCAGGAAGGGCTGGACCTCGAGCGGAGACCATGCACGGATTCTTCACCTACCTGGAGAAAAACCCCAGTAGCCGTGGGGATGCAGCGTTCCACGACACGTCCCATGAGGAATCCTTCCTGGAACTGGTCGTCGACCGTTTCCGCGGAGCCGGCCTATGGGTGCTGGATGAGCCGGAATCAGCGCTGTCCTTCTCCGGATGCCTGGCGCTGGTGGGGGTGCTCAAGCAGCTGCTCGCGGACGGCAAGTCCCAAGTGCTCCTGTCGACCCACTCCCCGCTTCTCGCCGCCCTGCCGGAGGCGCAGATTCTCGAGGTGGGCGAATGGGGGCTGCGGGAGCGGGAATGGGAGGACCTGGCGCTCGTGGACAACTGGCGTGAATTCCTGAAGGCGCCTGACCGGTACCTGCGCCATGTCTAGCGCTGGGCACCCGTCCACACATAGAACTTCTCCGGCCTGCCCGCCGCACCGTACTTCGGCACAATGCGCGCGCTGCCCTTCGTCACGAGGTACTCAAGGTACCTCCGCGCGCTCACCCTTGCGAGACCGAGCTGGGCGGCAACCTCGGACGCAGAGAAGCCGACGCCGGAGGTCCGGAGCGCACCGACCACGGATTCAAGGGTGGGCTGGGACAACCCTTTCGGCAAGGATTCTGTCAGCATCGGAGGCGGCGTCGGCGGAGTCCTCGCCGGCGTCGCGGAGAGCAACCTGTCGATGCGGTCCTGATCCAGGGGACCGGCTGAAACGGAGCTGTGCTCCGCGATGCTCGCGCGGTGCTGAACGTAGTCGTCCAGCCGCTGCATCAGGACCTTCGAGTTGAATGGCTTGACGAGGTAATGAAGTACCCCGCCAGCCATTGCCGCACGCACCGTTTCCAGTTCCCGGGCCGCTGTGATGGCAATGATGTCCACCGGGTCACCGGGGATGGTGCGGGCGGCCCGCAGCACGTCGATTCCGGACATGTCCGGCAAATGAATATCGAGCAGCATCAGCTCCGGCTTCATTTCACGCACCTTCTCAAGCGCCTCGCCGCCGGAATTTGCCACGCCAACGACGTCGAAGCCTCCGTGCGCAAGCAGGAACCCTGAGTGCACACCGGCAATCTCCTGATCGTCGTCGACGACCAGCGTTCGAATCAGGCTCACGGAGCGAGCACCCCGGCGGCGTGAGGTTCCACTGAGCTCGGAAATTTCTGCTCCAGCGGAACAGGCGCCGGGCCGAGCGTCACCGCAATGTGAGCGCCGCCCAGCACCGACTCCGTGAGCGTCACGCTGCCCGCGCGGCGCTCTGCAACGCGTTGCACGAGCGCCAGTCCGAAGCCGCGGGAACCTGCGCCTGCGGCGTCCTTGGTTGAGAACCCCGTTGCAAACACCTGCGAGCGCAGGTGTTCGGGGATCCCGGGGCCGTCGTCGGACACCGCTATGGAACAGCCGCCGGCGTCAGAGGTGAGCCGGACGTGGATTGTCCCGTTGGAACCGACG
Source organism: Arthrobacter vasquezii (assembly GCF_029455255.1). Classification (NCBI taxonomy): domain Bacteria; kingdom Bacillati; phylum Actinomycetota; class Actinomycetes; order Micrococcales; family Micrococcaceae; genus Arthrobacter; species Arthrobacter vasquezii. The sequence continues at coordinate 10,991 of NZ_JAROKN010000034.1, forward strand.
GCGTCGACGGCGTTATCGATGAGGTTCCCCAACACCGTCACCGGATCCGTGGTGCCGTCCGCCTCGAAGGCCGAAGCCTCGTCCACGATCAAACTGATGCCCTTTTCGGCGCAGATGGTGGTCTTGGCCATGAGGAGACTTGCGGTGTCCGGATCGCTGACACCGGGCGAGAAGTCTCCGGACACCACCGACCCGCCATGACCTGAGCGGGAAATGAAATCCACCGCCTTGTCTGTGCGGCCAAGCTCGAGCAAACCCGAGATGACGTGCATCTTATTTGCGAACTCATGCGCCTGGCTGCGGAGGGCCTGCGTGACATCACGCGCACCATCCAGGTCCAGCAGCAGCTGGTGGAGTTCCGTGCGGTCGCGCAACACCAGCACGCTTCCCACGCGGCGACCGTCAACGACGGCGTCGCTTGAGCGGGCGAGGAGCACCCGTTCACCCACCAGAACGGTCTCATCGGCGTCCCCTGCCGAACCGAACATGCCGGCCAGGGCGGGTTCCAGGACGGCGCTTGCCGGACGGCCCATCACCTCATCACCCAGATCGAGCAACCGCTTGGCCTCGTCATTGAGCACGGCCAGGCGTCCGCGTTCATCCAGCGCGACCACCCCCTCGCCGATGCCGTGGAGCATGGCGTCACGGGTCTCGAGCAGCGCTGCGATTTCTTCGGGCTCGAGCCGGTAGATGCGGCGCCAGATCAGCCGTGAGATCCAGATTGATCCAGCGGTTCCGGCAAGCGCAGCCACAATGAGCCAGGCAAGGAGCACCGGCAGGTCTTCCTGGAGATCCGCCGCGAGAGTCGACTCCAGGGTACCCACCGAGGCGGTCCCGATCACGGTTCCGTCCTCCCCCCGAATGGGAACCTTCACGCGCCATGACTCGCCGAGTGTTCCGGTCTGCGTGCCCACGAAAGTTTCACCGGACAGCGGGACGGATGGATCAGTGGACACCATCTGACCGATCATGTCCGGGTTCGGGTGTGAATACCGGATTCCGACGTCGTCAGTCACCACCACATACGTGACTCCAGTGGCCTGAGTGGTGAGTTCAGCAATCGGCTGGATGACCGCGCTGGGATCCTCGTCGTCGAACGCGTCCACGACGGACGGCAACTGGGCGATTGATTGCGCCACTCCGACCATGCGGCCCTGGTAGGCATCGCGAATCTGCTGTTCCTGCATCCGGACGGCGACGGTGCCGGCAACCAGCACAATGATCAGCACAATCAGCAGCTGCAGGAAGAACAGCTGTGATCTAAGCGACATTGACCGGATCATCCTTCCATTCTCGCATGATCGGGTGTATGGATCCGGCGGAAAGCCAACGCTGGATCCGGAACTTTCTCATGACCATAAAGACCACTACGCACATTGTGACCGTATGGTTCCCGCGCGGCTCTTCCCTTCCTACGCTGGACCGGAACGTGTGGTGAGGCGCATCACATGTCGGTATTGAACGTAGGAAGGTTCCACCCAATGAAGCACGAGAGCACAATGAAGCGCTTGTCGGCTGTAGGCGCCATCGGCGTCGCATCTGTCCTTGCCCTGTCCGCCTGCGGCAGCACGTCCGGCGGCACGGAAGCCGAGTCCGGAATCGACCGGCTCAACATCATCGTCCCCGCCGATCCGGGTGGCGGTTGGGATCAGACCGGCCGTGCCATGCAGAAGGATCTGCAGGATAACGATCTGGTGGGCAACGCTTCGGTAGTGAACGTCGGCGGCGCGGGCGGCACAAACGGGCTTGCGCAGCTGGCCACCGAGCAGGACCCCAACACACTCATGGTGATGGGCTACGTCATGGTCGGCGCCGTCGAAACCAATGCAGCCCAAACGCGTATCGAAGACACCACGCCCATTGCGCGGCTGACAGAAGAACCGCTGATCGTCGTCGTGCCGGCCGATTCACCGTTCCAGAGCATCGACGATCTCCTCTCCGCAGTCGAGAAGGACGGTCAGGGCGTTTCCATCACCGGCGGATCAGCCGGCGGCGCTGACCACATCCTCGCAGGCCAGATGCTGAAAGAGGCCGGAATCGCCCCCGATAGCCTCAACTACATTCCCTACTCCGGCGGCGGTGAGTCGCTCGCTGCGCTGCTCGGTAACAAGGTGTCTGCCGGCATCTCAGGCGTCGGCGAGTACGCCGAACAGGTGAAGGCCGGCAAGCTGCGTGCACTCGCAGTGTCAGGTGCAGAGCCCGCAGCTCTGTTGCCGGACGTTCCCACCCTGACGGATGAGGGCGTGGACCTGGTGCTGACCAACTGGCGCGGCGTTGTGGCCCCGGGAACCATCGACGAGGCCAAGGCAGCCGAGCTGACCGAACTGGTCACCGAAATGTCCGAAACCGAAGCCTGGCAGACCACGCTTGAAACCAACGCCTGGGACGACGCCTTCCTTGCCGGCGAGGAGTTCGACGCCTTCCTGACCGAAGACATCGCCGCCGTAAAGACCACGCTGACCGAGATCGGTCTGCTGTAACGGCGATGAGCTCTTCAATCAACGAGGCGCCGGGCGGGAGCGGCACGAAAGCCGCGACCGCCCGGCCCCTCGGCGAACTGATCTTCGCGGGAATGATCGTCGGCGTCGGCGTCGTCGGTTTCGTTGCCGGCGCGCAGATTCCCATCCCGCCGTCCGCGGGCGTTGTTGGCCCCCGTGTCTTCCCGTTCATCGTCTCCGGCATCATGGTGGCCATCGGCATCGGGCTGGTCATCCAGCTCCTTCGCGGACACACCGGTGCTGCCGAGGAAGGCGAGGACATTGACCCCAACGTAAAGACCGACTGGCTCACCGTCGGCAAGCTCGTCGGGTTCCTCGCCATTCACATCGCACTCATTGTTCCGCTCGGCTGGCCGGTAGCGGCCGCCGTCCTCTTTTTCGGTGCCGCCTGGTCCCTCGGTGCCAAGCCGTGGTGGCGCAACGCAATCATCGCCGTCGTTCTCGCGCTGATCCTCCAGTTCGTGTTCGCGGGACTTCTCGGGGTCTCGCTGCCGGCCGGTTTCCTCCTGGAAGGAGTTGAAATCTTCAATGGATAATTTCATGGCATTGCTTGAGGGTTTCAGCGTTGCGATGCAGCCGATGTACCTGCTGTACGCGCTCGGCGGCGTGCTGGTGGGTACCGCTGTAGGCGTCCTGCCGGGCATCGGCCCGGCCATGACCGTGGCACTGCTCATGCCCATCACGTACAGCCTTGACCCCACGGCGGCGATCATCGTCTTTGCGGGCATCTACTACGGCGGCATGTACGGCGGCTCCACAACCTCGATCCTCCTGAACACGCCCGGCGAATCAGCCTCCATTGTGACCGCACTTGAGGGCAACAAGATGGCCAAGGCGGGCAGGGGCGCCGCGGCACTGGCGACGGCGGCGATCGGCTCGTTCATTGCCGGCACGGTCGCCACCGTGCTACTGAGCTTCGTTGCACCCTATGTCGCTGAATTCGCAGTGCAGATCGGGCCCACCGAGTACGTGGCGCTCATGATCGTTGCGTTCCTGACCGTCGGGGCACTGCTCGGTGCCTCCGTGCTGCGGGGGCTTGCGTCGCTGGCGCTGGGCCTGTTCATTGCCCTGATCGGCGTCGACGCGCTGACAGCCCAGCAGCGGTACACGTTCGGCAACCCGTTCCTGGCGGACGGTATCGACGTCGTTCTGGTGGCAGTGGCGCTCTTCGCGGTGGGTGAGGCGCTCTATGTCGCCTCCCGCCTCCGCCACGGTCCCGTCAAGGTGATTCCCGTGGCCGGGCGCTGGACCAACTGGATGCGCACGGAGGACTGGAAGCGGTCCTGGAAACCCTGGCTTCGCGGAACGTTCATCGGCTTCCCGGTGGGAACCATTCCCGCCGGCGGTGCGGACGTCGCAACCTTCCTGTCCTACGCCTCCGAGCGGAAGCTCGCGAAGGGCGAGCGGAAGAAGCAGTTCGGCAAGGGCGCCATCGAGGGCGTCGCCGGTCCCGAGTCTGCCAACAACGCGGCCGCGGCCGGTGTCCTGGTTCCGCTGCTGACGCTTGGCATTCCGACGACGGCCACTGCAGCCATGATGCTCGTCGCGTTCCAGCGCTACAACATCCAGCCCGGACCCCTCCTGTTCGAGGTTGAGGGTGCACTGGTGTGGGCGCTGATTGCGAGCCTCTACGTGGGCAACTTGATGCTGCTGGTCCTGAACCTGCCGCTCGTGGGTATCTGGGTCAAGATCCTGCAGATCCCCCGGCCCTACCTCTACTCCGGAATCATGGTCTTCGCTGCGATGGGCGCCTTCTCAGTGAACTTCACCCCGGTGGACGTGTTTGTCCTGCTGGTTATCGGCGTACTCGGATTCTTCATGCGCCGTTACGGCTATCCGATCGCTCCGATGGTGGTGGGACTCATCCTCGGTCCGATCTTCGAGGATCAGCTCCGGCGTTCGCTTGCCATCTCGCAGGGTGATCCAACCGCACTGGTCAGCACACCGATCGCCGCGACCATCTACGCGGTGCTCATTGTCATCTTTGCCCTCTCCTTCTGGTTGAAGAAACGTCAGAAGGCCATGGAGTCCGAGGTGGCCGATGAAACCCCTGTTGCCACCGTCGAGCTGAAAGAAGGCGGAAAATGAGTGCTGTTGTACTCGGTTACGTGCCGAATGCGCTGGGTGACGCCGCCGCGACAGCCGCGGTTGACGAGGCTCGCCAACGCGGCGCGACACTCGTGGTGGTCAACACCACCCGCGCGGACCGCCTGGTGGACCCGACCTACGCCGACGACGACGACATGTCCCGCCTGCAGGACACGCTGCGGACTTCCGGAGTGGACTTCACCGTCCATCACGGAACGTCGAAGGACACGGCCGCGGAGGACGTGCTGGAGGCGGCTGTTCGCCATGCCGCCGAACTCATCGTGATCGGGCTGCGTCACCGAACACCGGTGGGCAAGCTGATCATGGGTTCCACCGCGCAGTCGATCCTGTTGGGCGCTGGCTGCAACGTGCTTGCGGTGAAGGCCTGACTGCTGACAGGTGAATGGCCCCGGCGGAGATATCCGCCGGGGCCATTGCTTTTTCCGGCCTCACACGCTGGCCCGCTCTGCCAGGATCTCGTCGATCTGGCCCATTGCCTCCTTGAGCCCCTCCTCCATACCCATCTCGATCATCTGCTGCAATTGCTCGGCGCTCTCGAAGCTGGATGCCACCGTCATCCGTGTGCGGCCCGCTTCAACCTCCTCCAGGATGACGACGGCGTGGGTCTCCCCCATTTCGCCCGTGGGGGCACCGGACTCATCGGCAAAGCCGTCGTTGAACTCCAGCCGCCGGGGCGAATCAATCGCGGTGAACTTCCACCAGCCGCGGCTCTTCTCCCCATCCGGGCCCGTCATGAAATAGCTTGACGAGCCGCCCTCGCGGAACTCGTGCTTGTCGAACGTGGCCGGCCACGTCGGCGGGCCCCACCAACGCTCGAGCTGACGCGGATCCTCCCAGATCTGCCAGACGCGTTCGACGGCGGCGTCAAACTCCGCAACGATCGTGAGGCTGAGCGCCTCGAGGTCCTTTTCGGTACTGATGACAGCCATGATGACTACCTTTCCTGATATCGACTACTCATCCTCTGCGAGGATCTCGGTGATCCGGTCGACGCGCTGCCGCCAGATCAACTCGAACTCGTCAAGCAGCTGCCGCGCCTTCCGAACTGTTTCCCGGTTGGCACGCACCATCTGCTCCCTTCCGCGTTTCTCCTTGGTGACCAGCGACGCCTGTTCCAGCACCGCTACGTGCTTCTGCACCGCCGCGAAACTCATGGCGTAGTGCGCAGCCAGGGCTGAAACTGAGTACTCCTCGCTGATTGCTCGGAGCACAATGCTGCGTCTCGTGCTGTCCGCGAGTGCGTGGAACAACCGGTCCACTTCAGGTTCCGAAAGCTGATCTACAACCATTTGGTTGTAGATTATTCCTCCATGGTGCAGGGGTCAAGGGGTATTGCGGAAATTTTCAGAGGACCGTGTAACGGGTCTGCACAGCCCCGTCCTTGAGTGCTCTCACGTCGTCCAACTGCAGCCGCACATCGGCCGAGAGTGCGCCGAACAGTGGTTTCCCTTCGCCAATGAGAACAGGAACCCGCGTGAGGGTGAGAGTTCGGATCAAACCAGCGGCAAGGAAGGTGCGCACAGTTCTGCCGCCGTCCACATAGACGTTGCGGGCGCCGTCGTCATCCAGCAGCGCAGTGGCCTCGCCGAGTGAGCGCACAATCCGGATACGGGGGTCATCCGTTTCGAGCGTGGTACTCAACACGAGCACCGGTGTATCGCCGGAGAACCACTCCCCCATCCCTTGCACCACGTCATAGGTGCTTCTGCCCATCACCAGGTGGTCGACCGAAGCCATGAATCCAGTGAAACCTGATACGTCCGGATTGTTGGCCTCCCCGGCTGATGCGTCGCCTGTCAACCAATCGAGGCTGTCGTCGGCCCTTGCGATCATCCCGTCGACGCTCATGCCAATGAACACATGCCCGGACCACTGCCGCTGAGTCATGGAAGCATCGTAGACCCGGCACGTGTTTCCAGGGCAGCGGTGGCCTCGAATTCAAGCGCCCTCAGCACAGCGGCTATGCCCCTCGCTGGATCTGTGCACCCTCCCGGACGATCAGGTCCACGATTGCGAGGACGTCCTTGAGGTCATCCCCGCTCTGCTGTTCGGAAGCCGCGCCGGCGAAGAACGCGGCGTCGTAATACAGTCCGTCTCCTAACAGCTTCACGGCGCGGGCAACGGCGCGGCTCCCGAGCTCGGATTCGAGGGCACCCAGCCACTGCTCCTGAATGAGCGCGAAGGTTTCCTGTGCTTTCGGGTGGCCCTGCTGAGCGAGGCGCGCCATGGCTACGAGCGCCCGGTCCAGGGGGCTGTTCTCATACATGGAGGTACGGACGTAATAGCGCGCCGGACCTTCCGGATCCGCCGCCATTGCCTCCCGGTCCCGGGCAACGAGACTCTCGAGGCGATCAGCAAGCCCGTCAACGAGGGCCTCCTTGGATGGGAAGTGATAGAGCAGCCCACCCTTGGACACGTCCGCTGCCGCGGCCACCGATTCCATGGTGGCACTGCGCTCCCCATCGCTGATGAGGATGCTTTCGTAGCTGTCAAGAATCCGTTCGCGGGCACTGGCCATGACCTTCATCATACTGACGCCGATTCGCTTTACTGTACCGGCTGGACGGTATAGCTTAAACCCATGACCCAGTTCTACACTTCTGTCCCGGCTGCCACCCGCTCGCTCGCTGTCCCTCCGCGTGCCGGTCGCCGTGAGTGGTGGGCGCTGGCGGCTCTGATGCTGCCGGTGCTGCTGGTGGCAGTGGACAATACGGTCCTGAGTTTCGCCATGCCGGAAATCTCGCTTGCGTTCAACACCAGCGGTACAACCCTGCTGTGGATCATCGACAGTTACCCGCTGGTCCTCGCCGGCTTACTGGTTGCAATGGGCAGTTTCGGCGACCGATTCGGACGGCGCCGGCTTTTGATGATCGGCGCCACCGGGTTTGCTGTCTTTTCCGTGGTTGCCGCCTTCGCACCCACGGCCGAGTTTCTGGTGGCAGCCCGCGTTGGTCTCGGTGTGTTCGGCGCCATGCTGATGCCGTCAACGCTCTCCCTCATCCGAAACATCTTCCTCGACCGGAACCAGCGCCGCCTCGCTGTCGCGGTCTGGGCAGCCGGTTTTTCGGCGGGTGCTGCCCTCGGTCCGCTGGTGGGCGGCGCACTCCTGGAGCATTTCTGGTGGGGCTCGGTGTTCCTGTTGGCTGTTCCCGTACTCCTGGTCCTTCTCGTTGTTACGCCCCTGCTGGTTCCGGAGTCAGCGGATCCCAACCCGGGCCGCGTCGACTACCTGAGCATCATGCTCTCCGTCAGCACCATGCTGCCCATCGTCTTCGCCATCAAGACCTTCGCGAAAGGCGGGTCCGCAGCGGTGGTTGCTGCCGCCGTCGTCGTTGGTCTTGCCGCGGGTACCGCGTTTGTCCGCCGCCAGTTGAGGCGGCAGAATCCCATGCTCGACGTGCGCCTCTTCACCGTGCGGCCATTCACCGGTGCGGTGCTGGTGAACCTGCTGGCAATCTTCTCGCTGGTCGGGTTTCTCTACTTCGTGTCTCAGCATCTGCAGCTGGTGCTCGGGCTCAGTCCGCTGGAGGCCGGCGCGGTCCTGGTGCCCGGCCTGGTCATGACGATTGTTGCGGGACTCGCCGTCGTGCCGCTGGTCCGGAAAGTTGCACCACATGTGGTGGTCCCGGCTGCCCTGCTGCTTTCGGCGGGAGCATATGCGTTTGTCGCGCTGCTGAGCCAGGGCGGATCGATCGGCGCCTTGCTTGCGGCCTTCGTGCTGCTCGGCGCGGGCGTGGGGGCATCCGAGACGGTGTCGAACGACCTGATCCTGTCCAGCGTGCCGGCAGCGAAAGCGGGCGCAGCGTCAGCCATCTCGGAGACTGCCTACGAGGTCGGCTCCGTCTTCGGCACCGCGCTCCTCGGCAGCATCCTGCTCGCTTCCTACCAGGAGCACCTGAGGCTTCCTGCCGGGCTGAGTCCTGAACAGGGAACGACGGCGACAGAAACGCTGGGCGGCGCCATCAACGTCGCGTCGGAACTGCCTTCGGAGAGCGGGGCGCTCCTGTTGGAGTCGGCGTTCCACGCGTTCGACAGCGGCGTTGTTCTTACGTCAGGAATCGGCGCGGTTCTCATGCTCGCCGCTTCCGGCCTAGCCTTCTGGAGTCTGCGCAAGCCGTCCGCCGCCTGAGCCTCATTAAGCAGGACACGCCCCCTATCCCGAGGGATAAGGGGCGTGTCCTGCTCATTCAAGGTAAGGGTTAGGCGGAGGGGTCAAGCGCTCCGCTGCAGGCCGCACCCGGCTCGCGGGTCTGCTCGCCCTGGATGTACTTGGTGAGAAAGGCAACGAGACGCTCATCGTCAGCCGAGTCAACGCCCAGCTGAAGGCCCCAGGCGCTCGCCATGATCGGTGATTCCTGGCCTTCGTAAGGGCTCAGGAGGACGTAGCTCCGCTCCCCCACGAGATCGGTGAGGGCATCGATCTCGGACTGCTCCAGATCCGGCTGGTACGTGATCCATACAGCGCCATGCTCAAGGGAGTGGACGGTGTTTTCATTGGGGATCGGCTCCGTGTAGATGCCGCAGTTGGTCCAGATGGCGTTGTGGTTCCCACCGACGGGAGGATCCTGCTCATACTCAACGGGTCCGGGGACGTGCTCGAAGGATGTCACCTCGATGGTTTCAAGACCCTCAATGGGCTGCTCGGCGAGCGCATCCAGGCGATCGTTCTCCCGCACCTGCTGCACAATTACGATGGTGACAGCGACGATGATGGCGACAATCACCAGTGCAATGCCGCCGAAGATCAGGCTGTTCCGCTTCCGTTCGCTGGCCCGCTGCTGTGACTGGAGCGCCTTCAACCGTGCCTGCCGGTCCACGTTCTCCTGAGCTCGTTTCTTATTCAACGCGCTGATTTCCTTCTGTTTTTGTAAGGGTTCGGGTCTAAATGTACCGGGCGGGTGGCCTAGAGCTGCGCCAGGAGCTTTTCCATCTCCACGATCTCAATCTGCTGGCCGGCCGCCATCTTGCGGGCGAGCTCGCGCAGTTCCGGGTCCTCCGCCAAATCCACACCCGCCTGAGCCATGTCCACACCGGCTATGTGGTGGTCAATCATGAGCTCGAGGTACAGCCGCTCAGCGTCCTCGCCGGTCGCCTCGGCGAGCGCCTGCATTTCTTCGGGCGTTGCCATGCCGGGCATCAGAGTGTCCGCGGCGGCGGCACCCTCGCCCTCGGCGCCGGTGCCGCCATCGGCATGTGCGGTGTGTCCGCTGCCTGCCATCCACGCCATCCGATCCGCATCACTGCTTTGCGGCAGACCCCATTCCTCCAGCCAGGCGTACATCTGGCCGACCTGGTGCTGCTGGGTCATGGCGATGTCATACGCAATAGTGCGGATGACGACGTCGTCAGTCTGGTCACGCACGATGCGCGACATCTCCACGGCCTGGGAATGGTGGACCTGCATGTCACGCGCGAATCCAGCGTCCGCACTGTTGGTCCCCGGCGTCTCAGGATCTGCCGCCACCCTGCCCGCGGTGAAGGCGAGGGCAAATAGGGCGGCCACCGCGATGAGGCCGAGAAGGAGGAGGACGCGCTTCTGCCACGCCTCAAGGTTGAGGGTCATGAGGGGTTGCCTTTCGTGTCTTGCTATCTAACGTAGGGCACCGGGCGAATCGTTCCCAATCCATACCCCCTAGGGGTACTTGACGCATACCCCCGCCGGGTATATGTTGGAGTGACAACCGGGAGGAATCATGACGCAGACAACAACGGAACACGGTTACACCGCTGACAAGGAGGCCTACCTCCTCAGGCTTAAGCGCATTGAGGGTCAGGTCCGTGGAATTGCGCGGATGGTGGAGGAGGACAAGTACTGCATTGACGTCCTCACCCAGGTTTCCGCCGTGAACAAGGCACTGCATGCGGTCAGCATCGGGCTCCTTGAAGAGCACATTGCTCACTGCGTCGTCGGTGCCGCAAATGAGTCACAGGCGTCCGGAGACCCCCGGGCAGTTAACGAAAAAGTTCAGGAGGCAACAGCGGCCATCAGCCGGCTGTTGCGGTAATTCCTGCACATCACCGAAGGAGAACAATCATGAGCACCACAACAGTCAGCATCTCGGGAATGACCTGCGGCCACTGCGTTGACTCAGTCAGCGAGGAGATCTCCGCCATCGAGGGCGTCCAGAACGTCTCCGTTGAGCTGAACAAGGGTGGAATTTCCACCGCAACCGTCACCTCAGAGGGTGACATCGACTCAGAGCAGATCGGCGAAGCCGTGGCGGAAGCCGGCTACGTCGTCGTTTCCAACGACGCGTAGTAGAACTCCGGCGAAAAGCCGGCCTGGAAGGACCATCATGACCACCACACCGGACACTACAGAAACCGCGAGCGCAACCAGGGTAGTTGAGCTCGATATCCAGGGCATGACCTGCGCTTCATGCGTGGGTCGGGTGGAGCGCAAACTCGGCAAGCTCAGCGGCGTCGAGGCGAGCGTCAACTTGCCACTGGAATCCGCGATGGTGACGGTGCCTGCGCACATCTCGGATGAAGACATCGTCAACACGGTGAATGCCACCGGCTACACCGCGCAGCTGAAGAAGTCGCCGCACGGGCCCGGGCCATCGACGGAAGGCGAACCCGCGGCGGACGGGATGGACCATGATCACATGTCGCACGGAGGCACGGCGTCCCAGCTGCGTCCCCGCCTGATCACCGCTGCCGTCCTGACCGTCCCGGTATTCCTCATCTCGATGATCCCGGCGCTCCAGTTCCCGCACTGGGGTTGGGTGGTGCTTGCCCTCAGCACGCCGGTAGTGACGTGGTCTGCGTGGTCCTTCCATAAGGCCGCGGCCATCAACGCGCGGCACTTCTCCTCCACGATGGACACGCTGGTGTCGATCGGCGTCACCGCCGCTTATCTGTTCTCACTGGGCCAGCTCCTCGCTGACCCGATGGTTACAGCGCACGTCGGTATGGATATGGGCGGGCACGCGCTCTACTTCGAGGTTGCCGCCGTCGTGGTCACCTTCCTCCTGCTCGGCAGGTATCTGGAAGCCAATGCCAAGCAGCGGGCCGGTGATGCACTGAAGTCCCTCCTCAATCTCGGGGCCAAGGATGCCACCGTGCTGCGCCAACAGGGCGGTGAGCGTGTCGAAGTGAAGGTGCCGGCGTCGTCGCTGGTGCATGGTGATGAGTTCGTTGTCCGGCCGGGTGAGAAGATCGCGACCGACGGCTTCGTGGTCGAGGGTCGCAGCGCCGTGGACACCTCGCTCATCACCGGAGAGTCAGTGCCCGTCGAGGTTGGCCCGGACAGCACCGTCACCGGCGCAACCATCAACACGTCCGGCCGGCTGATCATCCGAGCAACCCGCGTCGGGAGCGAGACCACCCTGGCGCAGATGGGCCGGCTGGTGAGCCAGGCGCAGAGCGGCAAGGCGCCGATCGCACGGCTCGCCGACCGCATCAGCGCAGTCTTTGTGCCCGTGGTCCTTGTGATCGCGGTGCTCACCTTCGCGGCGTGGCTCGTCTTCAGCGGTGATGTCGAAGCAGCGTTCACGGCCGCCGTCGCAGTGCTGGTCATTGCCTGCCCGTGCGCGTTGGGGCTCGCAACACCGACCGCGCTGCTCACCGGTACGGGCCGGGGCGCCCAGCTGGGCATCCTCATCCGGGGTCCCCAGGTCCTCGAGGACACCCGGACGGTCGACACCATCGTTCTGGACAAGACCGGCACCGTGACCAGCGGCCGGTTGTCCGTGACGGACGTCGTCGTGCTTGGTTCCCGCAGCCGGGAAGACGTGCTGTCGCTGGCTGCGGCTGTGGAGTCCGCCAGCGAACACCCCATTGCGCAGGCCATTGCGGCCGCCGCTCCGGGGCACCCGCCGGTGAGCGACTTCATCAGCTCCGCAGGCGGCGGTGTGCGTGGGACCGTTGACGGTTCTACGGTGCTGGCCGGGCGTGCCGGTTGGCTGGAGGAGAACGACGTCGACATCACCGAGGCGCACCGTTCGGCTCTTGCTGCGGAGCAGGAGGCCGGTTCCACCGCCATTTGGGTTGCCGTCAATGGTGAGGTTGCCGGGCTGATCAGTCTGCAGGACACCGTCAAGGAGTCCTCAGCCGCTGCCATTGAGCGGCTCAAGCAGCTCGGGCTGCGGCCTATGCTCCTCACCGGTGACAACGCCGCCGTGGCACGGAAAATCGCCTCGGAAGTAGGCATTGCTCCCGGAGACGTCATGGCGGATGTGCTCCCCGAGGGCAAGGTAGAGGCCGTGAAGCGGCTTCAGGCGGAGGGGGCAACCGTTGCCATGGCAGGTGACGGCGTGAATGATGCCGCTGCGTTGGCGCAGGCTGACCTTGGCATCGCGATGGGCTCGGGCACAGACGTGGCGATTGAAGCCGCTGACCTCACCGTGATGGGCAACAGCCTGGAGCAGGTGGCCCAGGCCATCGAGCTGTCCCGGAAGACGCTCGGCACCATCAAGTCCAACCTGTTCTGGGCCTTCTTCTACAACACGATCGGTATTCCGATTGCCGCGCTGGGGCTGCTGAACCCCATGGTCGCCGGAGCTGCGATGGCGGCGAGTTCGGTGCTGGTGGTCGCCAATTCGCTGCGGTTGCGCCGGTTCGGGAAATAGCGCTTGGTGTGGGGCCAGCCGGACTTACTGTTCCGCTGGTCCCACTCCCTAGCTGCCCGGCGTTGTCGGTACAGGTTCTACGACGTTTGCCTGGTCGAGCGGGTCGCGGGAGCCAGCCGCCTGCCGGAGTTCGTCGATGCGGACCAGGATCACGCCGCCGACAATCAGCGCACCGCCGAGCAGCTGGATGACTGAGGGCAGCTCGCCGAGAATGAGCCACGATGCCAGGACGGCGAACATCACTTCAGTAAGACCGACGAAGGATGCCACCTTCGACCCAAGGCCCCGAGCGGCGAAGATTCCGGTGACATAGGCGAGCACCGTCGCAATCAGAACCAGCATCAGGACGGGAACCAGCCAGGACGTCTGCCAGCCTGCGAGGGTCACGTCGCGGAACTCGAACGCAAAAGGCATCACGCCGATGAGCCCGAGCACGAGGATCGTGAAAGCGCCGACCAGCATACCGCCGCCGGCCATTATCAGTGGCGGCAGGTCGTCGTCGGCTTTTGCCGACATTACAAAGAACACCGCGAGGCAGACCGCGGCTCCGAGTCCATACAGAACCCCGATGGGGTCCAACCGTTGATCGCCGGTCAGGTCAAGGACAAGAAGCAGTCCGAGCATGGCGGTGATGGATCCGCAGATGGTGAGCCTACTCGGCGCCCTGCGGGAGCGGAGCCATAACCATCCGACAATGAGCACGGGCGCGAGGTACTCGAGCAGCAGTGAAACGCCGACTGACATCCGCTGAACAGCACTGAAGTAGAAGAACTGACAGAGCGCAATGGCGGTTGCGCCGTAGATGATCAGCGTCAGTGCGTTGCGCCGCAGCGTGCCCCAGCGGCCTCGGAGCGCAACCACCACGGGGACAAGCAGCACCAGGGCTGCGCCACCGATACGGATTCCGACGGCGGCACCAGGGCTCCATCCGATCTCCAGCAGCGATTTGGCGAAGGGCCCTGACACGCCGAAGGAGGCGGCTGACAGCAGCGCAAACCACAGTCCGGTAGCTGTACCGCTTCTCATGGGTGTCCCTCATAACGTCATAACCAAAGTGTACTTACGGTAATGACGTTACGCAGAGAATTGGTTATGAGTCAACACCAGCTACGGTCATGACGCACCAGCTATGCTTTCTGCTTCGCGGCTGCCTTCGCCGCGCGTTTGGTCTCACGAACCTTCGCCAGTGACTCTGCGTCAGTGATGTTCGCAACGGACCGGAAGCAGCCGTTCTCGCCGTAGTGGCCTGCTGCCTCCCGCCACCCGGAGCCCGTGAAGTCATAGCGTTCGCCGAGCAACGCAAGGAAAATCTGCGCTTTCTGGACCCCAAAGCCCGGCAGGCCCTTCAGCCGCTTCAGCACCTCGGCGCCGTCAGGTTCACCACGCGTCCAGATGGCCGACGCGTCGCCACCCCATTCATCCACCACCGTCCGGCAGAGTGTCTGGATCCGGGCCGCCATGTTGCCGGGATAGCGGTGCACAGCGGGAGGGGTCCGGCAGAGCTCAACAAAAGCGTCGGCGTCGTACTCTGCGATGGTGGCGGCATCCAGCGCGCCCAGCCGTGCCTTGATCTTGGCCGGCCCCGCAAAGGCCGTTTCCATCGCTACCTGCTGGTCGAGGAGCATGCCCAGCAGCAGCGCGAGCGGATTGTTGGACAGCAGCTCATCAGCTTCGCTGTCGCCGGTGATGTGAACATGTGGCGCCATGGATCCAATGCTATCGACCGGACGGGCGTTTAGAGTCGGAAGCCACTTCGTCATCCTTGAAGATGCGGAGGAGGGCGCCGACGTCGTGGTGTGATTCCGCAGGATGCCTGAAGGGCTGGGAACCCTCCACGACGTAGTGTGTGCGGCGCCCTTCCTTCAGACGGTGGATGTACCCGGCTTCCTCGAGATCCTTGAGGATGTGCAGGGCGGCACGGCGGGTGATTCCCACCCGGAGCGCAAGGTCCTCCACCAGAATGTCCGGATGGGCTGCCACCGCGAGGAGCACGTGCCCGTGATTCGTGAGGATGGTCCACGACGGGCGGCTTTCACCGCCCGTCGCAGCCGGGGGGCCATCTCCGGGATGGGGGTCCGGTCCAGCCTCCGGCATAGTGCCTCCCCGTTGTCGTTTTAGGTGTCGTTGCGGGGGTCAGTTCCCGCCGCTACACCTTTTCTACCCCAGACCGGTTGCAGATCTTCGAACTCTTCCGGTGTGGCCCTGCGGAAGGGGGAAGTCAGCGGACCGGGAAGCGCCCGGCGTTCCTCCCCGCGGGTCGCCAGCAGGCTCGCGCCTATGGAGATGGCCAAAATGGTGATGATGACACCCAGGGAAATCGCCGTCGGGATGTAGAAGACGTCCACCTTGAGGAGCATCTTGATTCCCACCCACACCAGCACCAGGGAAAGCCCTACCTTCAGGTAGATGAAGCGGTGAATGAGGTCGGCAAGCAAAAAGTACATGGCACGCAGGCCCAGAATAGCGAACGCGTTAGCGGTGAAGACCAGGAACACCTCATCCGTCACCGCGAAGATCGCAGGGATGGAATCGACCGCAAACACAATGTCCGTCACCTCTACCATGACGAGGACCGCGAGCAGCGGAGTGGCAAGCAGTACGCCTTTTTTGCGGATGAGAAGACGCTGACCATAAAAGGCGTCGGTCATCGGGACATAGCGGCGGAACAGCTTCAGCGTGCGTGACTTCTCCGGATCAATGTGCTCGTTGCGCTGCTTGAGCATCTTGTAGCCGGTGAAGATCAGGAACGCGGCGAACAGGTAGAGAACCCACTCCGCACTGGCAATGATGGCCGAACCGGCAGCAATGAAAATGCCTCGGAAAACCAGGGCTCCCAGCACGCCGAGAAACAATACGCGGTGCTGGAACTCGCGGGGGACTCCGAAGAAGGCAAAGATGATGGCCCACACGAAGACGTTGTCGACGGCGAGAGATTTCTCAATCACGTATCCGGCGAAATACTGCTGGCCGAACTCAGCGCCATAACCGAGCCAGACCACTCCACCGAACGCCACGCCCATCAGGACCCAGACAGCAGACCAGATTGCAGCTTCCCGGACAGAAATGACATGCGCGCGCCGGTGCGCAACGAGGTCGAACGTCAACATCAGGAGTATGAGGCCAATGACAGCAAACCACAGCCACAAGGGCACGTTCATGGGGTACCTGCTTCCAGTCAGTTACTACCAACTGGAGGTCTCTCCCGGCCGCTGCCGGCCTGTCCACCGGGAAGCGCTGGGGCTGCCGGAATGACGATGGACTAGTTAGGGGATACTCCCCTCCGTGAAAATAAGTGAACCAGAGTTCACCTTTTCGCGCAAGCGCCCTGGTTCCCGCGCCTCCTCTGATCCGGTTGACGGCAGCCTGCCGTCTTCGCTTGCGTGTTAGCGGGCGTCGTCGTCCGTGCTTTTCGGCTTGGTGCCCCGGGGGTTGCCGTGCTCATCGAGGTTGGCTGATCCGCCGGGAATCTTCGAGGACGAGCGATTGATCCCCGTGCCCTTCCCGAGGTGATCTTCATTGGGTTTCTCCGTCATCAGCAACAACGCGCAGATGACCATCGAGGCGATGAAGGCGATGCCCGCGGCGGTCAGGCCCAGGTCCACCCGCAGCTCCCGGGTGCCACCGCCGGTGGCGAACACCATGGTCGCGATCCCCGCTATTGCTGCCAGAACGGCCGAAAAAATGAGAGGACCCTTGACGCCCTTGACCTGCTTGGACACGGTTCCTTCTCCTCAATGTTTTCTACGAATAGTAGAAATCTAGTTTACGGGTTTGGCGTGGGTTACGGGACCGGGAACTTCCCGTGCGTCATGCCGGTAGCTGAGGGCTGCAAGAGCAAGCACGACGGCGGAAATCACCGCGCCGCCGCCGGCCACGCCGAGCAGGGCATGCGCTCCGAGAGGCCGGAATAGCGGCAGCAGAACTCCGGTCAGCGTTGTCACGATCCCGATCAGGAGGAAATCGCGGGCAGCAATATAGGCGCCGTGGTTCCTGAACCAGATAATCAGGTACACCAAACCCATCAGGATCAATGCAAGCGCCCCGGCTTGGGCAAACACCTGGTCTGCATGCACCCACAGATTGAGCAGACCGGCAATTGCCAGGAACACCGGCACCGTTCGGGTGAGCCACGCGGGTATGGCGCCCTCTAGCAACAGGCTCTGCTCGGTGAAGTAGACGGCGGCGGCCAGCCCCAGAAAATAGAGCCCTCCCGCGACGGACATCACATGGACGGAGGGCTGTCCCCAGAAGATGGTCAGCAGCCCGAAAGCACCGGCCACTGCGGCGTGAAGCAGAAAAGCACGCCAGAGCAGAGTCAGTGCGGGCCTGCCTGCCTTTTCCACGCTCATGTCCTGCCTTTCCGTGCGCCTGAGGAACGATGCAAGTTTAGTCTCAGGCGGCCCCGGTCACCATCCAGCGATCATTCCGGACCCGCCAGCCCAGAGTCAGTGCGCGCGCCAGCATGTACCCGACACCGAACGCTGCCCATAGCCAGGCGATCCCCTCCAGTCCCGTCAGGCCGGCTGCGAACACCAGAACCAGCAGTGGAACGTACAGAACCAGATTTACGACGCCGGCGAGCGCCAGATACCTCGCGTCACCCGCACCGATCAGCACTCCGTCCAGCACAAAGACGTAGCCGCAGACCGGCTGCGCTGCGGCGAGTACCCAGAGGCCTATGGTGAAGGCCGCCCGGACGCCCTCGTCAGAGGTGAAAATCCAGTCAATGAACGGTGCAGCGGCTGCCAGCATCAGTCCGGTGAGCACGCCGAAGACAACTCCCCAACGGATCATGGTGCGGGTGAGGGCATGTGCGAGAGGCCGGTTGCCAGCACCGAGCTCCTTCCCGATGAGCGCCTGTGCCGCAATCGCAAGAGCATCCAGCGCGAAGGCGAGGAGAGTGAAGATGGTCATGATCAGCTGGTGGGATGCAAGGGACACGGGCCCTTGCGACGTTGCCACCACCACCGTTGCGAGGATCGCCACCCGCAGACTGGCGGTACGGAGCATCAGCCATGAACCGACGCGTGCCGTTGCCCTCAGGCCCCGCCAGGTAGGACGAAGCGAAACCGAGTGCCTGCCTGAAAAGCGATAGATGATGACGAGATAGACCGCTGCCATGCCCCATTGCGCAATGCTCGTCCCCAGCGCGGAACCTGCAACGGAAAGCCCCGCACCGTATACCAGTAGGTAGTTCAGGACGATATTGGCGCCGAACCCGGCTCCGGCCACTACCAGCGGCGTGCGTGTATCCTGGAGCCCCCTCAACACTCCTGTTGCCGCGAGTACAACAAGCATGGCTGTCAGCCCCGGCATGGAGAACCGCAGGTAATCCACCGCGAACTGGTGAACTTCGCCTTCAGCGCCCATTGCGGCAGCGAGCCCTGGCGCGAGGATCCATCCGAGAATCGACAGGGTCACACCCAGCAACAGTGCCAGCCCGACGCCGTCGCGCCCTGCTGCGAGTGCATCCTGCATGCGGCCGGCGCCGAGGAACCGCGCAACCGCAGGCGTTGTCGAGTAGGCGAGGAAAACCATAAGTCCGACGGCGGTCTGAAGGATTGTTGATGCGAGTCCTACGCCGGCCAACTCGTTGACGCCCAGATGACCGACGATCGCGGAGTCCGCCAGCAGGAAGAGCGGCTCCGCAATGAGAGCGCCCAGCGCAGGGACGGCAAGGCGGAGAATAGAGCGGCCAAGCTGGCGGCGGTCGGGGACAGTGGTGGACACGAATCCCAGCCTAGGCCCTGGGCAGGACAAAACGGATGGGCCATCCTGGCTCCGAATAGCTACGCTGGGTACTGGTTGAATAGCTGTTCAGCCAGATGAGGAGATGTCCGTGAAAGCTGGAGTCAAGCACTTCATCGTTGGTGCTGCACTCCTTCTGTTCAGCACCTTCTTCATACCGCAGGGGATGTCAGGTTTTGCGCGGTCCGCCGCTCGCAGCGAGCCTGTCGATGCCGGTTCCATAGTGCTGCTGATTATCGGCGTTGTCATCGTGGTGGCGGCGATCGCGTTGATCGCGCGCGGCCACATGCTGCGTTACAGGGAGCGCGCACGCGAGGCCGGGCGGAGGCCAACGGACCTCTCCTAAGGTCATAGCCCTTTCTCAACCATCTCCAGCAGTCGCCGCGCAGCGAAGGTCCGCTGCTCCTCATCCAGTCCCTGCAGCGGTCCGTCAATGACGAGCATGGCGAGCCCATGCACCGACGACCACGCCAGGAACTCAGCTCCCAAACGCCGCTCCGCCGGAAGAACACCCGCCTCGACCAGACCATCCAACGCCGCAGACAACAACTGGAACGGTGTCAGGCCGCTGTCGCCGGCCGAATCAGGGGCAGCGGCATCGCGCAGGTCCGCATGCTCCGCGAACGCAGTACGAAAAAGGCCCGGCTGGGTCTGTGCATAACGAAGATACCCGGCTCCTACGGCGCGGAGCCGAGCCTTGGCCACGTCGCCGACGTCGCCGGTTGATTCAATCCGGGACAGTTCCTGCTCGATGGAACGCGCCAGTTCCGCCTGAGCTGCCATCGACACGGCATGGAGGAGTGCCCGCTTGTCGGCGAAGTGCCGGTAGGCGGCGTTGGGTGTCACGCCCGTGCGGCGCGTGACCTCACGGAGCACGACGGCGGAGGGCCCGCCCTCGCGGGCAAGTTCAGTACCAGCAGCCACCAGGGCGCGCTGCAGGTCACCGTGACGGTATGTGCTGCGCTTCCGATGAGTCACACCATCTCCTCCCCTCGTGAGGCGCCTAAACAAATGTGAACAGTGTCAACAATTGTGCCACGGCGCCGGTAATCGAGCCGGGACGTTCAGCGCAGGGTTGCTGCCTCGGCGGAAAGGTTCATCCGAGCCTTCACCGCCCACAGACGCCGCCCCTCGGCAGTGCGATAAAGGGGATCAAGATTCAACAAGCGGTCGACGACGGCGGCCCTCCCCCGCGCGAATTCCGGGTCCGGTATGTGGGCGTACTCCTCCCGGACGGCGGCGAGGTACCGCCGGTACCCGCCCGGAGCACGGCCCAGCACCGCAAGGTCCGCATCACACAGCAACTCGGCCGGGCGGTCACCCTGCAGCGGTGCGTGCGTAGTGGTCAGCAGCACCAGGCGCCTCACCTCCGCATGAGTCTCTACGACACCTTCGAGCAGGGACCCCGCGAGCGCAGCCGACGCCGCCTCATCCTCCCCAGCTCGGCCGTTATACACAGCGTCGTGAAACCAGGCGGCGAGCCGGGCATTCAGGCGGGTTTCGGCGTCGTCGTTCTCGGTGAAAAGGAGGTCCAGCGCCTCCAGGACATCGAGCAGGTGTTCGGGCGTATGGTAGCGGCGGTGCGGCTCCGACCACCGGCCCAGCAACTCCGCGCCGAGCCGGGACGTGCCGGGCAGGGTCTGCTCCCATCGCGTGAGGAGGGACCGGCGGATGCGGTCCGGCCGGCGTCGTGCAGGTACCCGTAGCCCACTGGCGATCAGGACCCGCACCAGCGTTCCGCCGTCAACCTCGTGGGCACCGAGCTCGGCGAGCCGGCGGTAGCGCCGGGCCGGGACGTCGTAGTGATCTATGTCGAACGCGCGCTCGGGAATGCCGGCACTGGCTGCGAATGCGTGCAGCTCAGCGAGCGAGGTATCCGAGATGAGGTGCGAGAAAAGCGTGCCGTGCGCGGGCCAGAGCGGAGGATCGATATACACGGCCATGGGATAGAAGCATACCCAGCAAAACCCTGTACAGCCGCTGGGTGCTGTGCCATTGTTTACGGTGTCTACATGCGGTGCCGTCGTGCGTTTGGTGTGTCCACGGCGACCGCGTTTTCACCTTCGCGAATCGAGTACCCATGGAAACCACCCTCCTTGCCGTCGGAACCAAAAAGGGCCTTTGGCTTGCAACCAGCACCGACCGGCAGAACTGGACGCTCTCACAGCCCCACCACCTCATGTCCGAGATCCCGAGCATCGGAATTGATACCCGCGAGGGGAGGACGCGCATCCTGGTGGGAATGATGGACTGGCACTGGGGACCCACCGTGGTCTATTCGGATGACCTCGGAGCGACCTGGTCCGAACCCGAGCAGGGCGCCATCAAGTTTGCCGAATCAGATGACACCGCGCTTGGCCGGATCTGGCAGCTGCAGCCGGACACAACGGGCCGGCCGGGGGTTGTCTGGGCCGGCTGTGAACCGATCTCCGTGTGGAAATCGACTGACGGTGGGCAGCACTTCGAGCTCAACCGCGGGCTGTGGGACCATCCGCACCGCTCGGAGTGGGGCGCCGGTTTCGGCGGCGCCGCGGCGCACACGGTTATGCCCAGCCCGGTCGACGACACCGTTCACGTGGCCATGAGTACCGGCGGCGTCTATCGCTCCACAGACGGCGGCCAGTCCTGGGAACCGCGGAACAAGGGCATCTCGGCGTACTTCATGCCGGACCCCAACCCGGAATTCGGTCAGTGTGTTCACAAGATCGCTCGGGATTCTGAGAATCCCCAACGGCTCTACGCCCAGAACCACCACGGTGTCTACCGGACCGACGACGGCGCAGAAACCTGGGAATCGATCGCTGACGGACTGCCGGCTGACTTCGGATTCGTGATGCTGTCCCATCCCCGCCGCGGCGGTACCGCCTGGGTTATTCCCCTGAAGGCCGACGGAGAGCGCATCCCCCCGGATGCACGGCTTGCCGTTCACCGCACGGACGACGCCGGTGCCACCTGGACCCGGCTGGACAGAGGCTTGCCCGCCAGCGAATACAACGCCGTACTGCGCGATGCCGCAGGCGTGGATACTGCGGAGCCGGTCGGCGTCTACTTCGGAACGCGGGGCGGTTCTGTCTACGCCAGCGCGGACGAAGGGAATACTTTCACTGAGGTGGCGGCTCACCTGCCGGATGTGCTGTGCGTGCGTGCCGCCGTCGTCGTTGGCGCCGCTGCTGGCGTCGGGTCACCATGAGCCCTGTCACCGTCCTGATTCCGACGCTGCTGCGGCCGCTGGTTGATGACCGGTCCGCCGTCGAGATTCCGCTGGAGGCGCCCGCTCCGGTTTCTGCGGTACTGGACACACTGGCCGACGGGAGACCTGTCCTTGCCCGTCGGATCCGTGATGAGACCGGGGCGCTGCGCCGCTACGTCAATATCTACGTGGACGGTGAAGACGTGCGCCGGGCGGACGGTCTTTCTACACCGGTTGCACCCGGCTCAGAGGTGATGATCATTCAGTCCGTGGCCGGCGGGTAAGCGGCTGCGCTCAGCCACAGTAGGCGTTAGTTTGGATGAATGAGCGTCTACCGGTACGAGGTCGAGATTTTGCATCTGCTCGTGTCCGGCCAGCACGCCTACTTCGGCCGCGCGCGTGATGGCGCAGCGGACGTGCCAACGGTGGACGCCGAGCATGTCGACGTGGTGGCCGGCAAGGGCATCGTCGGGGACCGCTTCTTCGGCAAGGCGGCGCACATGGACGCTGCGGTGACGGTGTTCGCCGTCGAGGCGTTGGAGGCGATCGCGGCAGAACTGGGTGAGGGTGCTTTCGATCCGCTGCTGACGCGGCGCAACGTGGTCTTGAGGGGTGCACATCTGGCGCCCCTGGTTGGGCAGGAGTTCACCCTCGAGTCGGGCCCGGACCGGGTGACGCTGCGCGGCGGCAGGCCCGCGCATCCGTGTGCGTGGATGGACCGGATGCTAGCTCCTGGAGCACATGCGGCCATGC
>NZ_JAROKN010000035.1:0-32218 GCF_029455255.1 Arthrobacter vasquezii
AGGTTGGTGCTGGGCTTGTGATGGGGGGCTTTGTGCGCTTCCGTCGGGTGCCGCGGTGCTGCCCCACTCTGGCATGTCGGAGATTCGCTAGGAACAGTTGCTGTCCGAACCGGTTGGCCTCTACCAAGCTGATCCCGCTTTTCCTACCTCCACTGGTAACGAATTGGCTCCGGCAGAGCCGACATGCCTGGTCGTCGTTGACGGCGACGTCCGCAGAGCAGATTCTGCAGCGCCCTTGGGGGTGCTTCTTTCGCCAGTGTCGGCACGCGTCGCAAAGCCATTGGTGGGTGCGTATCACGTCCCAAGCGTGGCAGTCCCTGCATGCAGCCACTGGTTGGGGTGCGCTGCGATGGCATCGGTCGCATAGGCCGGCGGAGTAGTAGCCGTCGGTGCGTCCGCAGCGCCGGCACGGAGGCGGGACGTAGGGGCCGCCGGGCATGCAGTCGTAGCAGAACTTCGTGCGCCGGGGTGCGCTCCATGCGACCGGCCGCTGGGCGCAGATCGTGCAGTTCGGTGGTGGATTGGATCCCCTCATGCGGGAGGAGTGGTTCGGTTGCGGCCGAGCCGGGGAACCATGGAAGGCACGGACCCGCCTGATGAAACTTGCGCCTTTTGCGGGCGTGCCGCGGCGATCTTCTCCGGCTCACGGATCAGCAGTTCCGTGGGCGAGCAGTTGAGTACGAAGCAGATGATGTCGAGGTCTTCGAGGCGGATGGTGGTCGGGGTCCCCGTCCAGAGACCGGACATTTTGCCAGCACTGATCTCCAGGCCGGCATCAGCGAGTTGGCGGCGCAGTTCGGTCGATTTCCAGATTCCGCGCTCGGCGGCGACCATCCGTAGATTCCAACGCATCGTGTCACTCTCCTGTCAGCCGGGCGGCCACTCGTTCGTTAGCGACCGCCCATGCGTGGTTAACGTGGTTCTCGTGGACATGGATATAGCGGGTTGTGGTCGACAGCCATTCGTGTCCGAGTAAACCCTGCACTGCTTTCAGGTCCAGGCCACGAGCGTAGAGGGACGATGCGCAGTAGTGGCGTAAGCCGTGTGGGCTCAGTCGCCCTTTCCAACCTGGCAGCCAACGTTCCACAGCCCCTGCCAGGCCGGCGCGCAGAGCATCATCGCCGGCCCGAGCACAGCCCCCTGTGTGCTGGTCGTGCCGCTCGCTGGGAAGCAGCGGGGCGTCAGGGTTCCGGTAGTCATCGCCGAATTGGTGACGCACGTCGGTGAACCACCAATCCAGCAGTGCATCGACGGAATTGATCGCGGGGACAAGCCTCGGTTTCGGGCCGCGGCCGCGGCTGCCCTTCCCGTAACGGATGTGGAGCTTGCCGTGGTCGCCGAGGTCCGGGCGCCAGTCCTTGACGTCGAGCATCACGGTCTCGTTGATCCGCAGTCCTGCCCGGCGCCAGAGGGACGCGGCGAGATAGTCACGTGCAGCGGGGAGGTACTTGCGTGCGGTGGGTAACGCATCACGCCACTGCCCGAAGAGAGCCTCAACTTCAGGGTCACTGGGCGGAACCCGAACGGCCGGTGAGGAGGAACTTGAAGGGCGGTTGAACTCGTCGATCGGCTGCGTGAGTGCATAACCGGTAAGGGCATGGACATCCCCTTGGTATCTGGCGATTAGGAAGTCGAAGAAACGGGCAAGGGTTCCTGCTTTACTTTCCCGTGTGCTCCGAGTGTTTCGTCGCTCTTGCCGCAGATAAGTCAGGAATCGATCGGCATCGGACGGCGAGGCCGTCCAGACCGGCTGCCCCAGGAAACGGGTGAACTCGAAAATCACCGACCGTTCCGTTCGCACGAACTGGTCAGTAAGCCCCGCACCTACCTGGGC
This sequence comes from Arthrobacter vasquezii, assembly GCF_029455255.1. NCBI lineage: Bacteria > Bacillati > Actinomycetota > Actinomycetes > Micrococcales > Micrococcaceae > Arthrobacter > Arthrobacter vasquezii. The sequence continues at coordinate 1,835 of NZ_JAROKN010000035.1, forward strand.
CAGCGCGAACTGATCCACCAGCTCCTGCTCGAAATCCTCCTCGTCCTGTAAAGATTGCAGTGCCCGACTGAAACCGATGGAGCGGACGGTAGCAAGCGCCATCACGCACACCTGGGTTCGGTAATATTTAGCACTGATCATGAATATCACAAAGACTTCAGGAATCATGAAACTACGTCACAAATCGTTCCACCCATCAAAACCCGGACCTTCGCCAGATCCCGCGCGGAATGGAGGCCAGCTGCTCATGGATGAACCTGCGGGATTCCAAACAGCCAAAATCAACCGCACACAACGCAACAACGACCAGGGCGGGGGAGCGCCACGCAACCAAGGCGCACAACCCGACCCATGGGTCGCACCAGCCGGCGCCACCAGCAGCAGCGGATGGGGTAACGCACCCGAAGCAATCGACCCGCCCTTCTAAAACCGTTTCTGCCCAACGCTGGGGAGTGTCGGCGGCAGTGCAGCGTTACGCTGGTCGCCGGCACTCTAGCCGCAAGTGTAAGGATCACATGATGAGGGATACGCCCTACGCAGGCCCCAATGACACCAATGACTTCGACGAGCTCAGTCCGGACGAGGCCGCGAAGCTGCTCAACTCTTACCGGCTGCTGGGGGATTGCTTCGAGCTCTCCGATGATGCGGACATGATGGGCCGCGGATGGCTCATCGAGGACTGGCGGAGCCTGTTGGAGGGGCACCAGGAAAAACATGAACGGGCCGAACGGGAACTAAAGGCAGCGGTGAAACTCGCGCTCAATGAAGGAGGCGACTGGCATGAGATCGGGGAAGCTTTGAACCTCACGGCCAGCGAAGCCCGAGCCAGGTTTGAAGATCCCGCACAGAAGGATCAATGAGTAAGCGGAAGCCGGCCTCCTTCACCCCGTACTTCACCCAGGAAGACGCGGGCAGGGTCCGTGCCGCGTTCCTCGCTGCAGGGACAGGTGAAGGGTATGCGTCCGTGTCAGACTTAATCGAGAAAGCGGTCCTGAAAGAAGTTCGCCGGCTGCAGCGCAAGTACAACGGCGGTAAAGCCTGGGAACCGGTGCCGCCAGGTGCGCTCCGTACGGGCAGGCGGAACCTCGCCGAGGAGAGGCACCGGACTGAATAGGTTTCCTTTTCGCAGGGAAAACAAGAAAGAAACGGGGTCGGGAGCTGTGTGGTGCAGCCCCGGCCCCACCTTCATTGACGAGGACAACCATTGACTGAACACCAGGAAAGCCCACGTTTCCTCACCATCAAGGACGTCGCCGTGGAGCTCGCTACGAGTGAGTCCCAAGTGCGGGCGCTACTCAGCTGTGGGGACCTGCCGGCTATTCAGATTGGCGGCCGCGGTTATCTTAAGTTTCGCCCCGTGCCTGCCGAGTGATTGCGCTTCTGACCTGTGTAAATGGTTCGTAGTCGGTCGTTTGGTGATGTTGAGTATCGTGGGTTTCGATAGGGCCGTGTTGAGCATGTTTGTGACGAGGGAGGGGCACGATGGCGGAGAAGCGCTTCCTGACTCTGGCTGATGTTGGAGAAGTTCTGAACATCTCTTCTTCTCAGACTTATGCGATCGTTCGTTCTGGTGAACTGCCGGCGATTCAGGTGGGTGGCCGGGGTCAGTGGAGAGTCGAGGCTTCCAAGCTTGAGGAGTATATTTCGGATGCCTATGAGCGCACCGCTGCCTCGATCAAGGAGATGAACTTACAGGAAGCCGAGGAGACTAACTCCTAGACGGTTGACCTGAAAGATACGACAGATCCCCGTTGAGAGTTTTCCTTCACGAGCATCTGGTTGATTCTTCTGGCCGCCCGCAGCTCATCCTGAGCGTCTTCCAGATCGTCCCGCAAGAGACTATTGCGAGATTGGGAATCTTCAAGGTCCAGGCGGGCCCGTTCGAGGGACCGTTCAAGTAGCCCGATCCGGGTTTTGAGTTCACCTGTGGTTTCAAGTTCGAGCTGTGCACCGAGCTTGGTTTTCAGCGCTTTCTTCAGCTGGTCCCTTTCTGCGGTGGCTTTTGTGAGCCTGCCGTTGAGCAAGCTCATTTCATTGTGCAGGCCGTTGATGGTGGGCGCGGGTTTTCTCGCGGTGTCCTCTTTCGCGTGATTTTGGGCGGCAGCGCTGCGTACGGCGTCGAGGAGGTCGGGGACGTTATAGATCAACCAGGTGCTTACTCCAGCAGACCGGGCTATGCCCGCGGCCGTGATCGATTTTCCTGCTTGTGTGTGCGCTGCTATTGCCTTGAGCACTGCTTCACGCCGTCGTTGGTTGTCGGCTCTTTTGGCCGCGATGAGCCGTGCTGTACGTAGTGCAGACTTGCTCGATGTCTCGTTGTTGTGAGTTTTCATGCTTCTTTGGGCGTTAGTGGCAGGAGCTTCAGGGGGACGGCGGTAAGCGGGTCCTGGGCCGGGGCGGTGGAGAGAGCCTGTAGGAGTTCTGTCGCCCGGTCGATTTCGTTTTGCTCTGCTGGGGAGAGTCTGGTCTTGGTATCGGCGAGCAGCCGTCTGATTTTGCGGTAGGAGCTTATCTCGGCGGTAAGGCTCTCCAATACCCAGGTATCGGCGATGGGTCGGGCGAGTTCCAGGTCGGTTGTGAGCGCGACGATGTGAGCGTCGATCAAGGGCAGGTGGGATACGTTGGCGCGGAAGTAGGTGCATCCACCGCATTTACTGCGTGCCGGGCACGCCTGTCCGCCTGCTTTGACATTGGTCGGCTCGGTGCAGAGCCCCAGCGGTGTGGCTACCGATCCGCGAGCGTATGCGGGATAGCTGTGCGGGGGTTGGGCTGCGCCGTGGCGGTCGATGGTGGTGCGGTCGACGATGCGGATGGCGTCGGCTTTGCGTTGCCGGTTGATGCGGATGTATCCGGCGGAGGTTTCGAATCTTTTATGGTTCATTAGTTCCTGGATAACGTCCGGAGCGGTGTTGTTGTCGGAGAGCCTCTGGGCATAGGTGTGCCGCCATGAGTAGAGGCGCAGGCGGGAACGGTCGAAGGTTTCGGCAGCCCCGCCTGGGCCCTGGATGTGGTCGGGCAGGTTCTTGATGCGCTCGATCCACCGCCAATAGACGGTGTGGTACCCGCTGATCGTGATGGGTTTGCGTGCTGCTGGCCCGAATCCTGAGAGCGAAGGGAACATCAGGTCAGTTGCCCGTGGTTCTATGTCCGTGACTGCGTTGAGACGGTCAAGCCAGGCTGTGATGATGTTTGCCGTGGAGTGATGGATGGGTAGTTCCAGGCCGATGTCGCCGGTCTTCGGGGCGTCGTAGCGGATAAAAGGGCGCGCGTCATCGTAGTGCTGCAGTGCGTCGCGTTTGAGGCCGAGGATCTCAGAGGGACGCCGGCCCAGGTCGCGCAGCAGCTGATAAATGGTTTGATGCATGTGGTTATAAAGGTCGGCTGGACGACCATTGGTGTAAGGGTGATCTTCGGCGACGGTGAACAGGTGCAGGTTCTCGTCCAGCACCTTGATGACCTCGTCGGGAATGGATTTGTTGACGGTGCTGCGCTTCCGGCCGCTGGGGAGGGTATCGGTGGCGAGAAACCGGAACGCGGGGGCCAAGCACTGAAGGGCGTCCAGCTCTCGTCCTTCGTGCAGGAGCCGACGGAACCGGTGGAAATGTTCGTATCTGTATCGCTCGGGGCGAGGTGCCCCATCGTGGGTAGTTAGCGTCGAATAGGCTTGGAACACCGCTTTCGCGTCAGCCCTTCCCAACCGATCCGGGGTGGTTCCATAGGGGCGGCGCAGCAGTGCGTCCGAGGCGATGCTGCACGACCGGATCAGCTCGCGGATTGTATCGGCGGGGAGTTCGAAGACGGCGGCGTATTCCTTCACCGCTTCACGGAGCCATTGGATTCGGACGGGGCGGAAATCCAGGGTGCCTTTCGAGCAGATGGTGTCGCTGCCGGATTGTGTGCGAAGCATCAGGACCGCGGCGTCCCAGATGTCGTCCTTCCTCGCATCGGTGCCTGTGTGCTGGTACCGCCAGCGGGCCGACCACATCCGTGCGTAGTTCGTGAAACCCTTCTGCAACCGCTGATCCGTCGAGCTCGACAGCATGATCTGGTGAAGCTTCTCCATCGTTCGCGCCCCATGCTCCAAGGCGATGGTGATGCAGCGCCGAAGCACCCAGGGATCCAGCCGGTAGCCCTCCTGGTCACGCTGTTGCAGAGTCAGGAGGAACTCATGCCGAAGAATTGGTGGAAGATCGACCAGTGAGAATTCGGTGGGGGACCACTGCCGGCCGATGGGACGCGGGACGGCGATGAATTCCTCCAGAGAGATGCCTTGGCTTTTGAGCCGTTTCCATTGGAAACGGTGGCCGAGACACAGTGCCTTCTCAAAGCGCCATTCCTCGGTCCGGCATTCCGGCACCGCGCACTGCTGGCCACGTGGGAACACGCCCCGGGCTGTCGCTTGATACTTTTCCAGTGGGTAGTCACCGCCTGCGGTGGTGAGACGTTTCCGCCAGGCGTGATAGTGGTGGTAACACAGACCGTGGTGGCTCGATAATGCCTTGCAGGGCTGTCCGCTGACGGTGATGGTGCACCGTTCGGCGGCCTTTGAGGTCCGATCTGCCCCATGGTCTGCGCGGCGCCTGCCTTTCGTGCTGCTCCTGGCGGCCGACTTGCAGGGCACGCAGAGGGCTCCGTTGCCTCTGGCTAACCCGGGGCAGCCGGCAGCCCTGCACGGATAGGCGGCTGTGAGCGGGTTGGCGGGATCCGAGGTGAAATGCCAGTGCTTGCTGTCCCATTCGCTGGGCCGCCAGTTTCTGTTGATGCGTTGCCGCAGGAAGGCGAGGTACGTCCCCGGTTCCGTGCTGGGGGACTCTGTGAGTAGCAGGTGCCGGGACTCAGCTGCCATTGTTCTCGCTACTTCCGCCGGTGACCGATTCGACCGCTGTTCTCATCTCCTCCGCGGACGCGTGCAGATAGACCTGCGTCGAGTCCAGGCTTTTGTGGCCCAACAGTTCCTGGACCACATCGAGGGGATGTCCTGCCCGAACCCATCTGGTGGCGGCAGTGTGCCTGAGCTGGTGCGGGCGCACCCGCACCGTTGTCCTTCCTTCCCATCGCCTGAACATGGCATGAACGCTGGCATAGCGGAGCGGCTCATCGGGTGGGCTATTACGGGAGTAGAGGTTCACGAAGACGTAGTCGCTCGAGATCCCGCCGAGGAGCTGGTAGCGCTCATCCTGGTAGGCGGCGTACGCCTGTGTCACCTCATCTGTCACCGGGATACTGCGAGTGTCGGAAGATTTGGCCAGGGCGCCATTGCTATTGATTCTGGGGTGAATGTGGACATGCGGACCGCGTTCGAAGCACCCGGCATGGATCGATTCCGGCAAGAAGTGGAGGTCCTCCAGGCGCAGACCCAAGGCCTCTCCGACCCGTAACCCGCTGTGCAGCATCAGCCGCACCAACAGTGCATCGCGCGGGTTCGTCGCGCACGCCATCAATTGCAATTCCTCATCAGCGCTGATCGGCTGGGGGCGTTTCGTCAGTTCCCGCGATTTGAGCATCCGGCTCAGCCGCGGCATGCGATTGGGATCTCCGCTTCCGTCCTCTGGGTTCGCGGACCGCAGCCCAGCCTGGTCGAAGAACCTTCTATCGACGTCAACATCGCATAAGCCTTCGTGCACGCAGAACCTCAAGAACTGCAGGACCGCGACAAGATACACGTTCACAGTCTTTCCCGACCGGGAACGTTGGCCGGGAGCGGAAGTCTGCAGATGCAGTTTGTATCTGATCAAATCGAGCAGCGTCAGATTCCGCCAGTCCACACTTTTTGAAGCCGCCCACGTGAGGAAAACAGCCAACTTCGTCTGATAAGACCGTTGAGTGTTGATAGATCGGCCCGCCTGGCTCAACCACAGTGAGTAGAGCCTGCTCTCCTCAGGCACCGTGAAGTCCGCGTCAACGACGACGTAGACCCGTTCTCCCGTAGAAAGAGGGACTTCAACCGCGCTGAAAGTGGTCACGAGGCCTGACCCTACCTCGCAACCGATGGGCATCAATCCAACGCAAACATATCTAGTGGGCTAACTCCACCAAAGTCGATCCAAACGCGCCAGAAGCCACTCAGCGACAAGGTCGAAGCAACGTAACATTGAGCCGGTCATAGTCGCCTCGGGAGGCGAAGAGCGATCCATAATCCGCATCGTCGGCAGATGTAGGCGGCTCCATCCTCCACCGCGTGCAGCTTTGTCAGGGCTAGGTCACGTCCGCAGCATGAACAGGTTACGGTAGCTCCATCGGGCTTGCTGGCTGCGGTCATATGCCAGTTTAGGAGTGCGCACGCGGCCCCGGGACTGCCTGCTCTGGGGTGCTTACTTGGTGGTGAGGATGTGGCAGATCTCGGCGGGCCCGCAATCTGCTGGGTCCAGGGTGTGGCTGGTTTCGATGAGTTTCTTGAGTTCGCGTGCCAGGATGGCGAGTTCTTGTTGGCGTGCCCGGACCTCGGCAAGCTTCTGTTCGAGGACGAGTGATACGTGGGTGCAGGGCGTCTGTCCTGCATCGCGAAGGTTGAGGACCTGAGCGATTTCAGCCAGGGCAAGGCCTGCACTTTGCGCTGCGCGAATGAACCGTAAGCGGTCGATAGTTGCGCTCTCGTAGGTCCGGTAACCGTTAGCAGCCCGGCCAGGTGTGGGCAGCAGGCCCTCACGCTCGTAGAAGCGGATGGTCTGATTGTCCACGCCTGTGGCGGCAGAAACTTCCCCGATCAGCATGGTCCAATTCTAGCCTTGACCTTATATCTGACTGCAAGGTTTACCGTGGGGTGCATGGACATCACCTTGCAGTACTTTGATGGTTGCCCGAACTGGACGGTCGCAGACGAGCGGCTGCGCATCCTTGCTGAGGAGCGCCCCGACATCGTGCTCGGGTATCAGCTCATCGAGTCGGTGGAAGCCGCCGAACGGGTTGGGTTCCACGGGTCTCCTACCGTTCTCATCAACGGCGTCGACGCGTTTGGCGATGACTCCACGCCGGTCGGTCTAGCCTGCCGCAGGTATATGACCGATGACGGGCCGGCGGGCGCGCCGAGCCTGGCCCAGCTGAGGAGCGCCGTCGACTGACTGCCCGCTCTGTCCATTGCACGGCGAAGCCCACGATGGGCGGGCATCCACGCTTCACCCGTTGAGAGATCAACGTTCCCACTGACTCACGAAGGAGCTTCCTTGATGACTGATACCTATGACCTGCTGGTAATCGGGGCGGGAATGGCCGGGGTTGCCGCCGCGACGAAAACCTCGTCCAAGGGCTGGCGGGTCGGCATCGTCGACGCGCTTCCCTACGGGGGGACATGCGCCCTGCGCGGTTGTGATCCCAAGAAGATCCTGCGCCGCGGCGCCGAAGTAATCGACGCTGCCCGGCTCATGGGGGGCAAAGGCATCGACAGCAATGGGCTCTCCATTAACTGGGAAGACCTGATGAAGCATAAGCACGGCTTCACGGACCCCGTTCCACACAATATGGAAGAGGACCTCCGCGCTCATGGCGTGGAAACCCTGCATGGTCCGACAACCTTCACCGGGCCCACTCAGGTCGACATCGCAGACAAACCCTACGAGGCAGCCAAAATCCTGATAGCGACGGGGGCAGTGCCGCGTCCGCTTGACTTCCCAGGACACGAGCATCTGATCGATAGCAGCGACTTCCTGAACCTGGAGACACTTCCTCCCCGGATCGTGTTCCTCGGCGGCGGCTTCATCTCCTTCGAATTCGCTCATATCGCTGCCCGGGCAGGAAGCACGCCGATCATCCTCGATCGGGGAGCCAGACCCCTAAAGGCGTTCGACGCCGACCTCGTCGACGTCCTGGTCAAGCGCGGATCAGACGCGGGCGTCGACGTGCGGCCCCGCACCACCATCACGTCTATCACCAAGTCAAGCAGCGGATACACCATCCAGACCGACACCGCCGGCACCCCGGACTCGATCCAGGCGGACCTCATCGTCCATGGTGCCGGCAGAGTCGCTGAACTATCCAGGCTGGACCTGGACGCCGGTCAGGTGGCGCACGGCAGCCATGGTGTGGAGGTAGCCGGGCACCTGCAAAGCACCACGAACCCTGCCGTCTATGCTGCCGGGGACGCAGCGGACACCGCCGGACTACCGCTGACTCCCGTAGCGGTCATCGAGGCGAAGGTCGCCGCCTCGAACATGCTGAAATCCGCCACGACTGTGCCGGATTACGCTGCAACCCCAACGGCTGTCTTCACCGTCCCCGAACTCGTCCGGGTAGGCATGCTCGAGCACGAAGCTCAGAGCAATGGCTTGAACATCGACGTCCGCTATACCGACACCAGTGGCTGGTACTCGAACTACCGGATCGGTGAAACCGCCGGAGCCACCAAAATACTGGTCGACAAGGACACCGATCTCATCGTCGGTGCCCACCTCTTCGGACATGGCTACGCCGAGCTAGCGAACACCATCAGCGTCGCCATGAAACACGGCCTGACAACCCGGCAACTGAAATCAACCACCGCCGTCTACCCATCAACCGGCTCCGACCTGGGCTCCATACTCTAACTACCCCTGCCAAGAGACCAGCAACGGCGCGTTTGACCGGTTGAGAGAACCATCGTTACTCACTTGAACGGGAGGCACTGAGAATCGGGCGGTGAACCTGATCGATTCTCATGAAACGAGCACCATAAACTGCACTGAAGATAACCGAGGGCAATGGCGTATCGAACGCTCAAAACTCGAGGACTACATTGCCGACGCATACACCCGCACAGCGGCAGCACTGCAGCGCGGTGTCCAAGTCGGCGACGAAGAACAAGAGCAGGAAGGCTAGGAGTCGGTTTACTGTCTCTCCTCGGGAGAGCTGGGCCTGACGGCGTTGCGCCACACCCAGCCCTCCCGGTGGATCTTGATCGTGGGTTCGAAGAACCAGATCCGGATCGCCGTCTCTGTCCACGCGGTGGCTTGGGCTTGCACCAGGTACGCCTGGGAGGGGTAGCGGATCCACGCATACACACTCCGTGCCGGCTGGAACTCGTGGGCAGGATGGCGTCCGAGGTCGACCTCGGCCTCGGTGAGCATTATCGGCTCCTCGCGCATCACGAAACGCTCAATCCAATCATCCAGGAGCCGGTCGTAGTATGTCGGTAACGTGCGCAATTCGATTGTGCGGTGATCCTGGTTTGAAGCAATTGTTTGGCGGCCAGCCTCGTGGTTGGCATACCCGGCGTATGGCGCTTCTTACTACCCCTTTTTGAACGCTGGGAATGGGCTAGCTGGAGCTCCCATGGGCACGGGTATTGACGGGCCGATATCACAGCTTCGTAACGTAACGAGTTGGCATGAGCGAACGCTATATCCATCTGCAGCCCGCAGTGTTTGACTGGAATTGCGACGATCAGGACGAGCTGATCGCGTTCTTATATGGGGGTTCGAATGAAAGCCTTGCCAAGGCATGCTTTGATGGCGTCCGCGATAGCCGCCACGCTGCTACTTACCGGTTCTGGTTTCCCGTCAATGCAGTCAGCGAGCACGCAGAAAACGCTCAATGAACTAGCACCCGAAGTGCTCGAAGATGCGCTGTCGGTCGAGGAGCTGGTCCCACTCGAGGGAGGTGGGTTTATAACAGGCGTCAACCTCGAAGATGCTGCCGCTGGCGCGGAGGTGCACCTTCCACCAAGCACGGACATTCCTGCTGAGATCAGGTCCAATGGACACAAGATCGGGATCACAATGCCCAAACCGGGCAATCGGGCCAAAGCAACTATCGGGCCGAACAAAGAAATTCAGTACGACAACAGAGATGGCAGTATGACCACAGCCATCCCGAAGGAAGGTGGTTCGCTTCAGTTCATCAACACTCTTTCCCATGGAGATGCACCCACCGAGTATGTGTACAAGCTAGATCTCCCACCACAAGCGAAGATGTCGTTGACGCCTGAGGGTGGCGTACAGATAATCGGCTCAGATGGAGCATACCTTGGAGGTGCCACTGCTCCCTGGGCCAGGGATGTAGCGGGTAATCCAGTCGCTACCGAGTTCAAGATTCGCGGCAAGAACATCGTTCAAGAGGTGCACCACTCAAACCTCCCGGACAGTTCTTACCCGGTCGTCGCCGACCCCTGGTTTGGTATACACCTCTATTATCAGCCGTTCTACAGCTTCGTCTCGCAAGGTTACAAGGTGAACGTTACGCCGACGAGCTGGGGCCAGCAGAACCGGGCATTCGAAATGTGGTGGGCCCACCGGGATGAAGTGGTTAGTAAAATGGGAAACAACGCTTGGCGGTGGACCAATTCCATTCAGGAGCAGTTCTACTGTCACATCCATGGGTACCCAGCGTCCTTGCCTACCTACAATATGGAATCTTGGCGGCCGACGATCAACTGGTCCATATCCCTAGTGCAATATCGTTGTAATCCCTACGACGGCGCATGGTCCTAGCTAGGCAACTCAATGATGACCAGTGAAGGTTTGGAAGTATCGAAGATTCGACGCGATGTTGTTACGGCGGGTCTTCTTACCCTCGTGGCCGGTGTGGCAGTCGACGCAACCTTGTGGATGTCGTTAATGTCCCGGTATTTCTGGGTCGAAGACTCCGGCATCGATGAGAGTTCGCAAGCATTCAGACAGTTAGTCAGTATCAATCCCACGGAGCGAGGAATCCTATACTTCGGGCTTGCCTTCATGATACTTGGGATTGGGCTGATTCTCGCCCGAGGCGTGATCTCGAGAAAGTATGGAGCAGCGACTGATTAGGACGAGGTCGTGCGGTTCCCTACTCGTGGTCTTTGAGGCAAGCAGCACGGATTCCTGGTTCCGAGCCTGCTCACGAACGGCAAGCGTGGGAGGCGGGGCCTAGGAATTTCGGACAGGGCTATCGATAGGTTGGAGCGTCGCCGGTGAGCTTGTGCCAGTGAGCTGCCGTGGTGATGCTGATGCCGAGAATCCGTGCTGCGACTGCGGGCGGTACTTGAGTGATGATCGCCGCGCTTGACGCTTGGTGAGCCACGGCGGGCTCGACACCCAGTTTCTTGAGACGCGCGGCGAGACTTGATGCCAGTTGGTGATTGCCGTGTCGGTACCCGGGGAAGACCCACGTTTCATCATGAGCCGCGCCGCCGAAGCGACGTTTGTCTATCTTCCCGGCCAGGATAACGGCCACCCAAGCAGCTGCCGCTGCTGGAAGATCCAACCGGACTGAGCCAAGTTGAATGCTTGCAATTCCGTCGGTGATCGAGAGGTCAGCCAGTTGCAAGGCAACGATTCGATGCACCCGGATTCCGTAAACAACGTTGAGAAGGAGGGCCAACGCCATCCGTGGATCGTGGTTCTGGTCCGAGAGGGCCGATTGCAAGGCGCCTTCGTTCCCCGGTCCAAGGCTGCCTCCAATCCGAAAGGAGAGTCGTGGGTAGTCGGGCGGAGTAAGAAATCGATTGGTGCCGGTTTTAGCGCACCAGCGGATGAAGCCACGGACACGGAAGGCATCGCGTGGTGCGTTCACTGCCCACGCGTCTAAATGTCCCTGGGTTGCCGTCGATGCAGTCTGTTCGGCTGCGTTAAGGTGGCTTAGCAGCGAGAAAATGAGGCGGAGTTCGCGCTTGTCGTTCGCTGCCTGGGTGTTGGTTGTCGGCCCTTTCCTTGGCCGTCGCTGTTGACACCAACGGACAAACTGTTGAAGGGCAAGTTGATCGGCTGAATGCGGTATCGCTGCGATCTGGTCAGTGGTCCACTTCTGGAGGCGGTGCAGATACTCGTCCCGTTCCGGTAAAGCGCCCAATTCGACTAGGAGTGAGCGGACCTGATTAACGGACCGCGCAGCTCCCATCTGGTCGAGATCTTCGTGTCGGGCGGTATCTGGAAGCGACACGACGGTGCTGAGCACCCTCCAGGTCTTCTTGCTCTTGATGAGTTGCAGCAGGTAATGCCCGTCGGCTGCCATGAGGTGATTGCGGACTGGGAGCAGCTCGGGGCGCCGAAGGAGTACGATCTCAGAGAACAGTTCGTTGATCGCGTCTGTGGCTCGGCACCGTTTGCAAAGACCCGGCCGGTTCAAGTGGTCCAGTTCGTTGCACCGCAAGCACCTGCGGCGTGTTACAGGTGAATTTTTCCAGCAGTGTTCGCAATACCTACCGCTGGGCAGGATCAGAGCAGTGCGGCCAGGGTGGCCGCACGTCGTCGAGGAACTTTCCGAAGGTGCATGAATCACCGGGCTACTCAGTTATGCGTGCTGGTCGAGGGCGCAGCGCGCGGGAGCGGATCACAGCAGACGCGGGATCTGCCTTGCCCTGTTCACCGACGGCCTTATCCTTCTGGGCTTGACCGAGGTCTACCTTCACAACGAGATCATCGGCACTGCAGCCAAGAATATCGGTCAGGGCCATCAGCACGTGAAGATTCAAACGCTCCGGTCGCTCAGCGACGAGCCGATACACCTGGCTGGCAGACAAGTGGACACCTCGTTCCTCGAGGAGCGGGATGAGCTTTGTGGTGCTGAACATTCCAGCTGCCGCCAACTGCTCTCGCAGGCGCCATTCGTATCCGATGATCTTGCCCATCTTGTCCTCATTTCAGCGTGGCGAACGTTGGGATCTTGGTGAGAGCTTCGTTCAGGATGTGGTTCGCGAAGTCTTCAGAGACGTGCGTATAAATCCCGGTTGTCGATTGGTATGCGTGACCGAGCTGTCGTTGGATGAACAACGGATCATGACCGTCCTCGGTAAGGTGCGTCGCGTAGCTGTGCCTCAGGCAGTGCGGTGAAAGTTGCCGATCCAATCCGAGTTCGTCCCGGTAGAGCGCGAAGCGGTCACTCAGCGATCGTGCGCTGAGTCGGCCGGAACGCTCCGAGAACCACATTGCCGTACTCGAACCGGCGCGCATCAGCGGCAATACATTCTCAACGTAGTCACGCAGCGAGTCCACCGCCCAAGGCATCACTGTTGTCACCGTCCGGGGCTTCGGGGGTGACCCTCTGGAAGCCTTTCCATACCGGATCCGGACGAAGCCATAGTCCCCGAAGGCGCTCACTTTTGGGTTGCGGTACATGTCGGTCACATCAAGTCGCACGGCCTCATTTGCCCTCAAACCCCACGCGTACACAACTTTCAGCAGTGTCGCATCACGGTACGCGGCGGCGGCTCCTTTGCGGCCGGCCGACAAGCGCAGCTGGACCTCCTCGTCTGCCCGATCAAAAAGTAGCTGCAGCTCCGGGCGTGTCAGTGGTCGTCGATGCGGATCTCCCTCGTATTCCTGCACATGGGGGCGAGTGTTCCACTCATGGCAAATCTGCACCGGATGCGTTCCGAAGCGCTCCTCACACTGCTGGACCCACCCATAATGGGGTGAACAGATGAAATCGCAGAACTGCCGGATGGCGATCTGGTATCCACGAATCGTCGCCGCCGTCAATTTACGGATCGAGACCAAGTCGGTCATCCACTCATCGAATACGGCGGCCGTCCACTCCCACGGCCAGACGCCTGAGTGTGCCTGGAACCGACGCACCATCAGCAGACGGTCCTCAACAGTCTTCTTCTGAAGACGACGCCCGCCAGATTGCTGGGCATGCCAACCATCCAGCATTGCCTCGAAAACAGATGAGTCTTCCTTAATGAAGGCGACACCCTCCACCAAGTGCACCGCGGAAAGCCCGAACGGGTGCCCTACGCCCACCCCTAACCTTCCCATCCAATGCCCATATCATGCATTAGATGCGAGTCCGATGCGGTAAGTCAAGTCAGGAATCTTCGAAGAGGGAGGAGGTTGACGGTATTCGACGCCCTTATGGATCAAGAGACTTGCATCTGATGCATTTCCGCAGGGTTGGCGCGGTATCTTTTGCTCTCGCCGATCGCCGCCACCTCCCTTCCGACTGGCAGTGCGGGCACGCTCAGGTCGAACATCCCAGCACCTCACGAGTGCGGTCGATAGGCTGAACAACAGCAACACCGATTCCCTCAATTGGTGGTAGCGATAGAGGACTTTTCCTCCCGGTGCCGGTTTTCCGTACGTTTCCCCCATTCGTACGGCGCCGGCACTGGTCGTTTAACCCCTTCGAGGGAATGGCTTAAATTAGAACACGAGTTCGAATGATAGTCATGTGCGGTCGGTGCGCAGAGCGATCAGTTGGGCACCGTCCGGAATTAGGGCATCCAGGGCCGCCCGGGCTTCGTCGTAGGTTGCGCCAGTAGCGGTGAGATGGCTGGTTTCTGCTGCTTCCGCGTCGCGGATCGTGCCTGTGAGTTCCATTCTTGCCACCGTACCGCCCAGTATCAGAGGCCACGGACAAGGTGCTGGGGGAGCGCGACATTGTTTGGAGCCAACTCGGGACGGGCACCTGGCGGAGTCCGTTATTCGGAGGCGGAAACGCGCTCCTGGGCTACTTGCTGTCGAGGGTGCGGCGTTTGGCGACGGTAAATTCCTCGTCCGAAAGCTCACCACTCCTATGGAGTTCTGAAAGGAGAGCTAGTTCCGCTGCTAAGGACTTCCTGCCCGTTATCTTGCCGAACACCACTTGGCGCTCCCTGGTGTTTTCATTCCTCGCCGGTTTCAGCTTACGAGCGCGGGCGGAGGAGCTGACGGCGTAGGCGACTAGCAAGGTGATCGCGAGGGCTCCGAGAGTAATGCCCAATGGGATGCGGAACGGCTCAGTGGCGTTTATCAAAACAGTAAGGACTGTCACCGCAACGACTGCGCATAACCCAACTATCCGCAGCGTAGTTCGGCTGATGCCGAACTGAAATGTGTATCCCTCGGCCTCGGCCGGAACCAAGTTGTCGTTCATCTCCCGAGAATAACCCCGCGTAGGCTGCTTGAACATCCTGTGGAACGGGAGGATGTTAGCGGGGTTGGAGGTTCGGTGGGAGTTCGACGTCGGTAGGGTCGAGCTCCGGACGGACACCTGGCGGGATCCGGTATTCGAAGCCGTAGGTATTCTCTCGCCGTCCTGCTATTTGGAGACCGCGTCGGCGACGAGTTGTTCGAACTCTTCGAGGGTGGCCGGTTCGATTAGTTCCCCGTCGAGGAAGAAGGTTGGGGTGCCACTGACACCGAGACCGATGCCGTCGTTTTTGTCTTTTTCGATGCGATCGGCTGTGGCTGGATCTGCGATGGCCGCGTCATAGGCCACCATGTCTAGCCCCAACTCTTCTGCATAGCCGCGGAAGGTGTCGGCTTGGGATTCCTCGTTGTGTGACCAGTCGGTCTGGGTGTCAAACATCCGGTGGTACATGCTCTCGAATTCGCCCTGCTGTGCTGCGGCTTCCACCGCGAGGGCGGCCGTCACGGAGTTCGGATGTCCCGGGAGGGGGAAGTAACGGGTCACGATGGTCAGTTCGTTCCCGTATTTCACGCTCAGGTCCTCGATGAAAGGCTTGGCGGCCAGGCATGATTCGCATTCGAAATCGAGGAATTCGACTAGGACGGCCTTCTCATTGGTTGCGGTGGACAGACGGTGGCTGTCCGGGCGTACTATCTGCGCCGTGCCTGCCAGTGCAGTCTGGTTCGCGGTGCTTCTGATGTTCGCTGTCACCACGATGGCGATGACGGCCAGTACTGCGGCCAGTAGCAGTCCGATCGCGATCTTGTTGGGTGTGCTCAGCGCGGGGCGGGATGCCATGGGATGGATGTTCCTTTTTTGGCGGTACACGTCGTGCAGGGGTGATCAATCTGGATAGGACATGGACGGAGCCCCAGGATCCAGAAGGAGGTCAGTCGTCATCGTCATCGTCGTCTTCGACGAGTTCGCCTTCCCACGCTTCCTTGCCCTCCCAGATAGCGAAGGCGGCGATGATGAAGCCGGCCACTGGGTCAAGCCAGGTGGCGCCGGTGAGCATGTAGAGGCCCACGCCGAGCAGAGTGGAGATGCTCAGCAGGACGCAGATCTTCGTTTCTGCGGCGTCCGCGAGGATTAGGTTGTCCCCGAGTGCAGTGCCGACTCGCTTTTTCATGACTGCCAGGACAGGCATGATCAACAGGGACAGCACCAGGATGACGATGCTGATCGGGGAGTTCTCCGGTGTTTCGGCTTCGATGAGGCTGCGGATGCCCTCGAACGTCACGTAGGCGGCGAGGATGAAGAATGTCACCGCGACGAGTTTGAGGGCGATCCGTTCCTTGCGTTCATCCGCGTGGCCGTGGCGAAGGCGTGCCGCTAAGCGGATTCCGACGAGAATGGCGGCGATGGATTCGATGCCTGAATCGATGCCGAAACCGACGACGGACACCAGCCCGGCCATCAACCCTACGGTGATCGCGGCCGCGCCTTCCAAGACGTTATAGGCCACGGTGAACTGAGCCAGGCGCAGGCCTTTGCGGGTCAGCTGTTCGATCTTCTGCTCCGAGAGTGTTTCGGTGCTCATCGGGCCTCCTCGGGGTTTCCGTAGTTCGGGCAAAGCGCCACCTTGTTGCCAGTGGCCGTTAGCAGCGCCTCGGCCGCGACCAACGTGTCCATCAGTTCGGGCCGACTCAGCGAGTAATACGTCTGCCGTCCCTCGTTGCGTCCCTCGACCAGGCCGCAGTCACGTAGGCAAGCCATGTGCGCTGACACAGTCGATTGGGCGAGACCCAGATCCCCGACGAGGTCCCGTACCCGTTGCTCGCCCAGCATGAGCCGCCGGATAATCGCCAGCCGCGTTTGGTCCGCCAAGGAATGGAACAGGGCTACGGCAGGACGAACGTCCTCGCCGGTCTCTATGATCGTCACTAGGCGATCATATCGCTGTTGACCGATTATTTGGATTCGTGTTTCATCCAAGCTCGCCCGCGTATGGATTGCGGATCCTCTGGTCGTGAGTTCGGCGTTCGCGCTGTCGTAGCGCTGAGATGTAGCCCTGCCAGTCTCGGCCGGCGCGCCTGGTCCATTTCACGGAGGCAGCGATACTGATTCCGAACAGGTCGCTGATGACCGGTGCGGGAAGGTCAGCAGCCAGGGAGATTAGGGCTGTATTGCGGGCAGGACGCACCCGCAGTTGGTGTTTTCTCATTCTGGTGGCCAGACCCGTGTACGTGATGTGGCCGGAGGAGCCCCTTCCTGGGAAAAGCCACGATGGTCCTTCGGGGTTTGCGGTGATAAGCGATCTGCCTCGCGTGGCGGGGGTGGCCGGTAGCCGGTCAAGAATGAGCCCGAGCGCCGGAGGTACGAGGATGAACGGACCGCCGACGTGAACCGAAAAGCCCTCTATGGTTTTTCCTGGCCTGGTTTTGTCCCCGTGGAGGTGGTCGGTGGTGAGCCGCATGACTTGCGCCAATTGCAGACCATAAAGCAGCACGAGCGCACCAGCTGCGCGCACATCATCGGGGATCGAGTCGTCGGTGAGGCAGCGTGATAACTCAGCCCAGCGCTGCTGCTCGGTCATCCCTGCAGCGGGTTCACGGTCGGGTGATCCGGTCGTTGTCAGCCGCGGTGCCAGATGGTGGCGTGAGGCCCAGCGCAGGAAATCGGAAACCGCTCGGGCGTCCTTCTTTGGGTCAGCGAGCCAAGTGTCAACGGTTCGCTGGTCTAATGCGTCAAGGGGAATGCCGTTGTCTGCCAGCCAGGACAGGAAGCCAATGACCTGATCCAAGCGATTCCAGATAGCGCGGAAGGAGTTGTAGGTGAATTTGCCTGTCCGTTCGAATCGTTGCCGTGATCGCCGCAGTAGCCACCAGGAGCCGTAGGTGTGAACGAGTTGGTGCATCTCGGTTGGAAGGGGAGCAACCTTTTTCGCCAGTAAGGCATCCAGGCGTGCGATGGGTTCATGTCGTTCCGGTAGGGCGCCCAAGTCGACGAGGCTTCGCCGCAAAGACCAGACCTCCCTCTCATCGAAAGTGTCGAGGGCTGCATGATCAACGGCGATGTTCTGGCCGAGCAGCTCCTTCACAACCCGCGCGCCTCCTCGAGGATTGGAAAGCCATTTGATCACCGACCGGGGTCGCCGACTAGTGCTGAGCGCTTCTATGAGAATCGCTGCCGGATCTGCGGGACTTGTGTTGCTCGCGGACGCGAACGCTGCCTGCAGTTGCTCTCGGGCGGCGCAACGCACGCATAGACCGCCCTTGTAAGGTTCTTCACTTCCGCCGCATCGCTGACACAAGTAGACGAACTTGCTGCCCACGCAGCCACCACAAACGGTCGGCGTAATCAGACCGGTAATCGGATCCAGATGCGCACCAGCCACGAGGACGCGTAATTCAGAGCAGCTCGAGCACTGACCCGGCCGCGAGCGGGCCTTCTGGTAGCAGGAGAAGCAGATCGCGCCGATCGGCCACTCGGCGGCCCGCCGAGCGGTCTGCCCGCACGTTACGCATAGGGCAATCACGGCTGGCTCCTATACGAGATCATTCCAAGTTCGGGCGTCGAATGGTCGTACGCCGAACCGGCGGGCTGCTTGCCGATCCGCCACCTGCTGCCGACCGCTTCGCTACCTGGGCATCGACCTTCACAACGGTGATGAGATCATTCGGGGTGCAACTCAGAATGTCGCATAAGGCTGCCAAGATGTCGGTGCTCAAGCGTTGTGGCGCTGAGGTGACAAGTCGGTAGACCTGTTCTCGCGAAAGGTGAATGCCGCGTTCTGCCAGAAGGGGCACCAGATCGGTGGTGGCGAACAATCCGCGTTCGGCCATGCGCAAGCGAAGGTTCCATTCAACGCCCATCTTTCTATTCACGGCGACTCATCCCCTTTTTCGGTCCGCCAAAGGTCAGGTTGGTGCGCCGAGATGGCGCGGCGAAGCAAGGTGTTGCGGTAGGCATCAGAGACTCCGGTGTAGATAGCGGTGGTGGCGGCATAAGCATGACCGACCTGCTCCTGCACGAAGCTCCGAGGCCTCTGAACTGAGCGTTCCAAGGGCGTTTCATTACCCGGCTGCCGAAGGACGACGGCGCGCAGAGTGCATGGAATGCTGGTTCCTATGGAACCCCTGAACACGGAACGCCGCGTGATCGAGGCGGCAGAGACGCTTGCCCTCTCCCTCGGCAACAACCCGAACCACACCGTGGCGGCCGCCGCTATGGACACGAATGGACGCATCCACACCGCTGTGAATGTTTATCACTTCACCGGCGGACCTTGCGCGGAGCTGGTCACGCTGGGAGTTGCTGCAACTGCTGAAGCTGGGCCCTTGGTCGCGATGGCGGCAGCTGGAGACGGGGGGCGAGGCCTCATCCCACCGTGTGGCCGCTGTCGGCAGGTGATGCTGGATTTACATCCCGATCTCCTTGTCGCTGTCCAAACAGAGACTGGACCCCAGATGCGACCGATCGCGAAGCTCCTATCGGACACGTACTTCTTTCCGGATGCCCAGGCTGAGCGAGTATTCCGCTTCAACCGGCGTTATTACGACGCCGTGGTGAGCGGACGGAAAACCTCCTCAGTCCGATGGGACGAGCAAATTGCCGTTGGTCCTGCAATTTTCTACTTCGAAGATGATGCAGAGTGCGCGCCGCTGCGGGGTGAGATTCTTGAAGCAAAGCGGTATCAGATCGATGACCTAACTCCTGAACGTCTGCGGCTTCCGGAGGGCGGATCAGTAGAGGGATACATCGAGGGCCTCCGGCAGCACTACCCGCTGATGCCCGTTGATGCGTTCGTCGACGTCGTGGACTTCCGTGTAGTTCCTTCGGATTCTGGTCCCGTCCATGAGGGACAGATGGCCACCGCGTAGAAAGCGTTTTGGCACTCGCAACTCCTTGGCTGAGCTGTCCATGACTGGGGGCAGTCGGGTTATCCACGGCTTGGAATTGGGAGCCAATCAGTAGCTCCCTGGCAGTAGTAGCGGTGGATAACCCGTAGGAACTGTCCCCGGTGGTGGACAGCGGTACGAAGAGCGCACACTTTCACGGCAATTGACAGCTATAGGAGCGTCGTGTGTGCGGGACAAGCAGCGAAGCGGAGGGGGCTTGTGTCGTGCACGGGTGGGCAGGAGGCAGACTCCCTACGGATCCCTCACCGTGCCAGCAAGAAGCGGGTCTTTATCTGGCGCTGCTAGCGGGGCTCTTCTTGGCAACGCGGGTCGTGGCGTTGCCAAGACGACCGATGACGAGCCACAGCAGCGGACCCACTAGAGGCAAGGCAAGCACGACAAGCACCCACACGGCCCGTGCAAGTCCGGTGAGATGGCGGGAGCGCGCAATGTCGATGAGAGCTACGACGAAGAGGAACAGCGCGAGCATTCCGATCCCTAGGACAGTGAACTCCCACTGATTTGGGATGAGCGGGTTAGAGGAGCTTTGAGTTGTCCATGCAAGCATTACAGTTCCCCTAATACTTCCGTCCGTCCTGTACGAAAACTACCTCAACTCTAGACGGAGGCTTGCAATCACTGATCCCTCTCACCGCACCTCTCCGACCTAGGTCGACTGAGACAAGCTCCCTCAGACAGCAGCGGCCGACTACCTCTTCCGGCGTGAGTCGTCAGATCCATAGCCGTGTTCTTCTGGCTTTAGATCTTGGGCTTCGGTCGGTTTGAAGCCATATAGTTCGGATTGAACGCCACCGGACTTGAAGACCGGTCCGAGTACTTCCTTTTTGACCCCGTCTTTTCCACGGCGCACCATGACGATGATCAACCTAACGAGGACGCCCACGAGGATGATCAGGAGTATCGCGAATCCGACGATTCCTCCGATAGTTGGGGAAGCGGGCGAAGTGGCGACCAATATGCTGTTCAAGATGATGGGCTCCTCAGCGGCTATGGATCGGTTATGTGCCAGCAGTCGTGTACCGGCCGTCCAGTTCCTCGGCTAGGCGTTGGATGTCCCAGGTCGTCGGCTCGCCGGTCGCTACATCGGTCACGTCGACAACAATCCAATTAGCCCCTCGGACCAGATGGACTTCGCCCTGGTGTGAATTGACCAAAATTTCGAAGCTTGTCTGCAGTGCGGCTTCATTCGGATACAGGTCGACCTGCACGTGCTCGGAGCACAGCCTCTGCTCAGTAGTCAGTTTCCCGGAATTTCCCACAGGCACGATCGGATCACCGACCGGATCGGACTCGCATTTTAATACCTCATCCACGGCCGCGTAAGCCTGATCCATCGAGCTGAATGTAGACAGGCCCTTGTCCTCGGGTTGATTGGTGCATCCCGCTAGAAAGACAAGAGAAAGAAGGGCGCCAGCGGTTGCACCCAGCGAACGTCGTAATTTCATCACTTTCCCACCCCCACATGGACTTTCAAGGCACTCTTCCACAAATAAGCCGAAGGGTGAAGCCAACAGAGTGATCAATCGCGGAACTACACCCAATCGCCGATCCCTGACCGGACAGTTCATGCCGGAGCTGTTTGTCTTTACCGACTGCGGCGGAAAAAGCTGGCGAGGGCGGCTTGAGCAGCATCGAGGGCGCGGTCGTACGCGGCAGCATCGAAGGTGATGGGTGGTGCGTTGGTGATCAGAGCATCTTCGGTGATGCCGTCGGACTCATCAATCCAACCAAACCTCTGCCACGTCACTGTGCTCTGGCCCCGACTGACCTGTACGCCGAGGATTCCGTCCGATACGTCGAAACATTCCCCGCAATAGAACAGCTCAGCGGTCATCGGTCTACCTCCGGGACTTGACCCACGGAGCTGCCCTAGCTGTATCAGAGCTTCCCGCATCGATGATCGAGAAAGGCGAGTGACTAGGGGCGGTACGGGTACGTCGAAGTCGTACTCCGGTTGTTCCCAGTCCCGCCACCACAATCGCAAAGGCCGGCCATCAATGAGGATGTCTAACCGCTTGCTCTCTCGACGTCTTGAGCGGCGGGATCTGTGGCTGAACTCCGAAGCGACAAAGACAGGATCCTGCGGACGGAACGTCAGGACGTTCAAGGAGCTCATCACTGCATCCTAAGCGGAGGGCGTACGCCGATGGCTTTAGGATCAAATCATGGCTGAGAGCATGGTAAAGACCACACAGCTAACCCCTGAAGGGGAGGCAGCTGTAGGTCGTATCGCAATCTGGGCAGCAATGGCGGAGCGGAATCTTGTGGACCTCATCCGCTTTCTCGAAGGCGCCGATTCTGCCGCGAACAAGAAGAACGCCACTCTCTCCGGCTCTGAAGCGGTGAAGAAGAATCGGAAGCTAGTGCGCGACAGCGCTGTTCTACTGCCCGACGAGCGGAACGAGGTGTATCGGGTCCTGGATGAGGTCCGAAAACTACTTCAAGAACGTAACGCGGTGATTCACGCCATGGTAGGTACGTCAGCGCGTGCAGGAGTCGCAACCTTTCGTAGCCCGCGGGGTAACCCAGACCGAACGCTCACCGTCGATGACCTGGCACAGCTTGCAGGGCGACTCAATGAATTTGCCTGGCAGCTCTTCGACTGCCAGATACTGGTCGCTCGCGCCCATGGAAGGAGTCGATAGGCGCGCATGGCCGTGGTGGCCTCGCTGTCCGTAGCTTGAGGGCTACACCCGGTTGAACGGCGGCCGAAATACGTGCCGAAGCCGAGCCTCCAACGCGGCAGCGTCACGCTCATTACGCGCTCGGAGCCAAGAGACGTCACAGCCCAGCAGCCAACTCCGAATCGCTGTCGCCTGACCAGTCGTTACCTTCTGTCGGGTCGGATTGCCCGTGACATTGGGCGGGATCTGAAATAGCAGTTCACATACGTTCCGACGCAACGAAGATCCCGCGAGGCTCACACCTCCGCCAAGGTGCGTCGAGAGCCGCTTCTGCAGACTCGTCGCCGTACCGACATACTGCGGTGCCCCACCACGCGACCACAGGTAAACCCCCGGCTCATTCGGCACATCCGCGCGGGTCAAACCACTTGCAGCACGTCTCGGCACCGCAAGGAGTCGACTCCAATCCTTGCCCGCAGGCTCAGCGGAGTCGGACGTTGTCGACGAAGTCGCCTTGTCAATCGCATCGAGGATGGCGTCCATCTCGAAGTCATCTTCGGCACCGTAAATGTTCAGATCGCTTTGGTCGTAGGAGTTCGTCACGATGCAACAGTATCGCCCTCAGAATTGCAGACAAGAGTAGGAGGGCCAGGCTGACCCTTCCTGCGCAGCGGGTCTGAAAGGTGGTCGTAAGCCGAACCCTCAGCGTTCCGATAGGCATCTGACGACTGCCCCACTGCCCGCAAGCCGGTCCTTCTGGCGGTGAGGTTGGCCGTCGTCTACTTTGGGAAGTACCGCCAGATGCCCTCTGTGAGGACGTCTACCGCATCATCAGTCACGCTGATGGCCGTTTGGTCATCGATGGCGTAGGACGGTTGCTGTATACCGCCAGCCCATTTCTCTGCTGCCGCTAAAGAGTTACCGGGTGCACCGTCGGGCGCGAGGTGCGGGCAAATCGAAAAGGGAACTACTCCCAGTGTGCTGTCGTCACCGGTCATCGACTTCCAGCCGACGAACTCACGACCGATCTGCGGGGTCATCACCATGCTGCCAGCGCTCATCCCAACCCACACAGTTTTCGTCAGCGACGGGAACATATCGGCCAGTCCGGACTGCTGCACCCAGTGGTTGAGGTATAGAGCGTCACCGCCAGCCGCCAGTAACACGTCGGTTTCGAGAACGAGTGGCTTCCACCGCTCTTCATCGATGCTCGGCAGCGCGGTCAATTCCAGCACGCCGACCGATTCCCATCCCAGGTCAACCATGGGATTCTCGGATCTTCCACTGATAAATTCCCATGCCTTGATGCCGGGGCCGACCCATGGGTGACCATATTGGGCGGTGGGAATGCACAGTGCGTTGGACTCGCTGATCGGCTTGCCGATCAGTTCTTCGAGTGCTGCGAAGATCGTTGGATTGGTGACGCCAGCCGACGTAAGGAGAAGCTTCACGGCGCCATCCTAGCGGCTGCGGCTCGTAGCACCGCGACTCGATCGGTCGGCGTTCACGGCGCCCAAATGCCATCGAGTGCTCGACCGACCATCAAATGCGCGTAAAACCCGCACGATGAAAAGCCCCGTGAAGGCACGATAAGTGCAACACTGAAATGGTGAAGATCGGCTACGCGCGAGTCTCTACACATCAGCAAGACCTCACCATTCAAAGGGAAGGCCTGGCCGCTCTCGGAGTAGAAGCGGACAACACTTACGTCGACCACGGGCTGACCGGCACCAACCGAGCCCGCCCCGGACTTCTCCAGGCATTGGCTGCAGTCCGGGCCGGTGACACGCTTGTCGTCACCAAACTTGACCGGCTTGCGCGGTCGTTACCCGACGCTCGGGATATCGCTGATGAGCTTACGCGCAAGGGAGTGTCATTGAGCTTGGGCAGCAGTGTCTACGATCCCACTGATCCGGTGGGCCGCCTCATGTTCAACGTGCTCGGCATGGTCGCCGAGTTCGAGTCAGACCTGATTCGAGCCCGCACGCGCGAAGGCATGGCCGTGGCGAAAGCCAAAGGCCGGCTGCGGGGCAAGCCGCCCAAACTGTCTCTCACTCGCCGCCGTCACCTATACGAGCTGGTCGACGAAGACAAGTACACACAGATGGAACTGGCGGAGATATTCTCAGTCTCCCGGACAACTATCTATCGCGAGATCAAGAGACGCGCTGCGGCGTCGAAATCCTGAACCCTCACCGCGTAAGCCGGCTACGGAACAGCAGGTATACGAAGTACGGCGCACCGAGCAGTGCGGTCAGCAGACCAGCCGCCAGCTGCGCCGGAGCAACAAAAGCGTTGCGTAATTGCCGAATCAGCGGATTACCGCGTACCAGATGAGCAGCATCGTTACAAAGAACCCGGTGACATAGTTCAGCCACAGGAACCGTTCCCAACCGCGGTGGGCGAGCTCGGCGTCGTCGTCCTCCAGGGAAGCAAAGGGGACGATATTGACCACATACAGCAGAACCAGGAAGGAGGCCAGCGGTCCAGGCCACGGGGTGAAGAGCAGGAGAGCACCGCTGACCAGATAGGAGGCGATGGCAAACCTCACGGTCGCCCGGCCACCGGTCACCGTCGCAATGGAGGCGATACCGCCGGCCCGGTCTGCCACGACGTCCTGCACCGCGCCGAACGCCTGGCTCGCCACGCCCCACAGGAAAAACGAGGCCAGCAGTGCCCACAGCGCCGGCGTGAACTCGGCCTGCGCCAGCACCAGCCCATAGACCGCCGGGCTGACAAAGTGCGTGCTCGAGGTGATTGAGTCCAGGAAGGGGCGTTCCTTGAAGCGGAGTTTCGGAGCGCTGTACGCGATGACCGCGAAGACGCTGACGGCCAGCACCAGCCAGGACAACGGCCCGCCCAGCAAAACCAGCGCCGCGAGGAACGGCACATTGGTGGCAATCGCCGCGCGGAGAGTGGTCGCGTGCATGGTCCGGTCAAGCACGGCACCTTCCACGCCGCCCTTGCGGGGATTGCGGAGGTCAGACTCGTAGTCGAACACGTCATTGATCCCGTACATCGCCAGGTTGTAGGGGATCAGGAAGTAGAGGGTTCCAATAATCCAGGCGAGGTCGATCCGCCCGGCGGTCAGCAGGTAGGCGGCCGCAAACGGGAACGCCGTGTTCACCCAGGACAGCGGGCGCGAGGACACCAGCAAGGTGCGGAGGGTCTTCATGGCTGCGGCTTCCCCGCCCGTTTGCCCAGCAGGATCCACAGCGCGGGTAGCAGGAGCACAGCCGCCACGGGATAGGCGAAGTCTTCAATCGGAGCGAACCCGATGTAGACGCCGGAGATCAGCTCCTCGGAGTAACTGAAGAGCCCGAACGCGATCATCATGCTGTCGAACACGGCGGTCAGAACCAGCACGACGACAGCGGCGGCACCTGCCGCAGCGAGCGCAGCCCTGCGCCTGCCGTCTTTCAATGCCGCCGCTGTTAGGCCGCCGACAAGAAGCGCCGGAAGGAGGAACACCGCATTGAGCGCCCAGTAGGTCACGATTGCCCTCCCGGCTCGTCCGACAGTTGCCGTGCATCCCGGGGACTGCTGCTGCGCTCGGTGAAGATGCGCCGGAACCACAGGAACAGGTTCATCACCAGATAGCACAGGAAGGCGAGGAAGATCGGTTCCTCCAGGGGCAACTCGGGCGCGAGCATCACTCCCGTCATCGCTGCGGTACCCCGGTAGAAGATCCCCAACCCGATCCCGGCGAGGTCCCACACGAGGAAAAACAGCACTCCGGTGATCAGAACGACGGCGGCCCGGCGGGCGTCGTGCCAGAAAAACAGGCGCAGACGCTGGTCGAGAAGCACCATGCAGCCCAGCGAGATCAGGAGGAACAGCAGGTAGGCAGCGCCCATCAGGTGACCGTGGTTTCGCGGACCTTGCCGGCCCGCAGCGGCACAGGAAGCGGACCGGTGCTCAAATCCCGGCGCAGCCGCTTGATCACCAGTTCGGCGCTGATCAGGCACATCGGGATCCCGATCCCGGGGATGGTGGAACCGCCCGCGTAGTACAGGCCCTGAACCTTGCGGCTGACGTTGCCCGCGCGGAAGAACGCGCTCTGCTGCAGGGTGTGGGCCGGGCCCAGCGAGGTGCCTTTCCACGAGTGGTAGTCGCGCTCGAAGTCCGCCGGGCCGTAGCTGCGCCGGAGTACGATGCGGTCCGCGAGGTCCGGGATGCCGGCCCACTCGCTCAGCTGTTGGATAACAGCATCAGCGACGCGCTCGATGCGCTCGCCGCCCGCACCTCCCAGGCTTGGATCCGCCGGGATCGGGACCAGGACAAAGACGTTCTCGTGTCCCTCCGGAGCCACGGTGGGATCCGTGGCGCTGGGCTTGCACACATACATGGACGCGGGCGTGGGAATGAAGGGAGTTCGGCCGAAGATCGCACGGAAGTTCTCCTCCCAGTCACCCGTGAACAGCAGTGTGTGGTGCTGCAGCTCCGGCAGCTCGCCGCGGACGCCCAGGTAGAGCAGCAGGGCGCTGGGCCCGGCTGTGCTGCGGTTCCAGTACCGCTGGGGATAGGTCTGCAGTTCGCGAGGGAGCAGCGTGGTTTCGGTGTGGTGAAGGTCCGCTGCGGAGACGACGACGTCGGCCGCGATGGTGTGCTCCCTCCTGTCAGCGGAGCGGTAGCTCACCCCACGGACGGCCGCGGGTCGCTTGCGGGAGGCCGTCGCAGTGGTCTCGATCCCGGTGACCTCGGCGCCCGTGGTGATGGTGACGCCGGCATTCCGGGCCAGGCCCTCCAGCGCGTCCACCAGCCGGGTGAAGCCGCCCATGGGATAGAGGACGCCGTCGTCGAGGTCCAGATGGCTCATCAGGTGGTACATGCTGGGCGCGGTGAACGGGGAGGTCCCGAGGAACACCGCAGGGTATTCGAGGATCTGCTGCAGCCGCGGGTCGCTCACATAGCGGCGGGCGTAGTTGTGGAGCGGTTCCAGCAGCAGCCGGCCGAGCCGCGGCAGGCGCCCGAGCACATCCGGTGTCAACAGCGAAGTGAACGATTCGAAGGTGGAGTAGAGGAACCGGCGCGTGGCCATGGTGTATGTGTCCGCAGCGGAATCGAGGTACTGCTCCAGCTTTGCGCCGGCACCCGGTTCCAGCCGCTCGAAGAGTTCCACCACCCGGTGCCTCTCGGCGGGAACATCAACGGGTTCGGGGTAGCCCTCGGACAGGAGCCGGTAGCCCGGATCGAGTTTCACGAGGTCCAGCTGCTCATCGGCCGAGGTGCCCAGCAGCCGGAAGTAGTGGTCGATCACCTCGGGCATGAGGTACCAGGAGGGCCCGGCGTCAAACCGGAAGCCGTCCTCGCTCCAGGAGCCGGCCCTGCCGCCCACGGTGTCCTGCTTTTCCAGCACCGTGACGGAATGGCCTTCGGTGGCCAGCAGCGCTGCGGTTGCCAGTCCGCTGATACCGCCACCGATGACGACGACGGCGCGTCCGGACGGTGTGCGTGCCTTCACTGTGCCTCCACGCGGGATGGATGCGGGCTGGAGGGTTCCAGCCCGCGCTTGCCGGTGAGGACAGCGGCCGCGATGCGCAGCTTCACCGTGTTGGGCACGCTGATTCGCGTGCGCATCAGTTCTGAGGCAGGAGTCGCGCGGATGCGCGCGGCCAGTTCGGCGAACAGTTCCTGTGCCAGGGCCACGGCCCTGCGGCTGGATGGGGGCAGCCCGCGGAGCACGGCACGGGATTCGCTCAGATCGTGTTCGATGTCCGCAAGCAACCGTTCCTTGTGCGCCTCATCGAAGTTGTCGGGGGAGACGTCCGGGAAGTAGCTGCGGCCAAGCGACTCGAAATCCTCGGCGAGGTCCCGGAGGAAGTTGACCTTCTGGAAGGCTGCGCCGAGGTGCCGGGCGCCGCGCTCGAGCTTCTTCGTTTCCGTGGCGCTCACCGCGTGCCCGTCGAGGAAGCACTTCAGGCACATCAGCCCGACTACTTCCGCGGATCCGTAGACGTACACGGCGAAGGACTCAGGGGTGTGTTCCGCCTGCTCCAGGTCCGCGCGCATGGAGGCAAAGAATGGGCGGGTAAGGTCAGTGCCGATCCCGGTGCGGCGGGCGGTATGGGCAAAAGCGTGGACCACCAGGTTGGTGCTGTACCCGGTATCCAGCGCGCGTTCCGTTTCGCGTTCGAAGTCGTCAAGCTGGCGCCGGGTGTCCTCAGGAGTCAATCCCGCGGCGGAGGTGACGCCGTCGACAATTTCATCAGCAACCCGCACCAGCGCGTACACGGACTCCACCTGCCGGCGCACGCTGCCCTCGAACAGCCGCGAAGCCAACCCGAAGGAGGTCGAGTAGGAGCGCAGCACTACGGCGGAAGACTTCAGTGCAGCAGCCGTGTAGTCAGCGAGCGCATCGCGGTCCCGGCTCACGCCCGAACCCTTTCGCTGACGACGTCAGAGATGGGCGCCAGACCGTCACGCAGGGCCTGCGGCACATACGGTTCCACGAGGGCCTGCAGCGCGCGCTCGGTCAGGTCGGCGGCGAGACGGGTGGCTTGGTCGCGCGCACCCGATTCAATCAGCAGCTCTCGGACCTCCGCCGCACCGGTTGCGGTCAGGTCCGGGTCCGCCAGCAGCGCCGCGATCCGCGGCCACTGCGGCTGGTCCGCTGCGTAGGAGATCAGCGCAGTACGTTTACCTTCGCGCAGGTCACTCCAGCCGACTTTGCCCGTGCGGCTCTCGTCGCCGAAGACGCCGATCAGGTCATCAGCCACCTGGTACGCAATCCCGATGCAGCGGCCGAACTCTCCCAGCGCGTTCACCAGCAGGTCATCGCCGCCGGCAAGCACCGCACCGGCCTGCAGCGGCGCTTCGAAGGAGTACACAGCAGTTTTCAGCCGCGCCATGTCGAGCACTTCCTCAACAGGCTGCGGAGTTGGATCAAAAGGAGCTAACACATCAAGTAGTTCGCCGGCCGCGGACGCAAAGATGGCTTCATCGAGAAGATCTCCCAGCCGCTGCCGGGTAGCGAGGTCTGTGTCCACCTCGCCGAGCAGCCGGTAGGCGTTGGACAGCGCCAAATCACCGGCAATCACTCCCACGGACAGCCCGGCATGCTCGGCACGCGAGGGACTGCTTCCCTGCGCGGCGGCGAGGTTGCGGTACGTCCCTGACACGTTGGGGATTCCACGGCGGGTAAAGTCCCGGTCCACGACGTCGTCATGCACAATCAGCGAGGTGTGGAGGAGTTCGAAGGATGCAGCGACGGTGGCCGCCGTGACCCTTTCAGTGCCGCCCAGCAGGCTGTAGACAGTCATCACGAGGCGGGGGCGGAACCGCTTGCCTCCCACGGTGCACGTTTCGAGGTGCTCCCACATGGTGCGGTAATCGGGATGCATCGCTTCGGCGCGTGATTTGGACCGGGCGAAGAAGGACGTCAGGACGTCATCTACCAGCTGGCTGTCGGTGGATCCAGCCAGTGTGATCTCCTTGTCCATAGGTAAAGTAAACACGCGTCACCCATTGGAGGGAAATGAACCGCACCGCAGAGCTGGTTGTCCTGGCGGCTGACGACGGAACGCCCGTCGGCACGGCGGACAAGGCGACGGTCCATTCGACCTCCACCCCGCTGCACTTGGCCTTCTCGACGCACGTGTATGACGACGCCGGCCGCATCCTCCTCACGCGCCGCGCGCTGTCCAAGCGCACCTGGCCGGGCGTGTGGACCAACTCCTTCTGCGGCCACCCGGGCCCGGGTGAGGCAACCGAGGATGCCGTGGCGCGCCGCGCGGACCACGAGCTGGGGCTGCGCCTTGATCTGATTGAGCTACGGCTTCCGGACTTCCGGTACCGGGCGGTGGATGCCTCGGGCGTGGTGGAAAACGAGATCTGCCCCGTTTACACGGCACGCGCGGTTTCCCCGGTGAACCCCCGCGAGGACGAGGTGATGCAGGTGCAGTGGGCGGACCCGCTGCAGCTCACCGCGGCCGTTGCCGCCGCACCCTGGGCCTTCAGCCCGTGGCTGACCCTGCAGCTTCCGCTGCTTTATCCGGAATGGTTCCCTGCCTCCGCCTGAGGGCTGGTCACGAGCTCAGTGCCCGACGACGGCGCTCCCGGTTCTGGTGCAGCGTCCAGGCCCAGCGTTCCCACGGCGGTGCCACCCGCCAGTGCAGGGCCAGCGT
>NZ_JAROKN010000036.1:0-29340 GCF_029455255.1 Arthrobacter vasquezii
GCCACGGTGGAGGAGCTCGACGGCGACGGCACGTATGGCCCTGACTTGCTCGTTACGCCCATTCCGCCCGAAGAGCTGGCGCTTGCGCTGTCGGCACTTTACGACGGCGGTGACTCCGCGGAGCGCCGCGGCGTGCTTCGCGGACTGGCAGCGCTGGCCGCGCGCTCACCGAAGCTTCCCGACGTCGTCGTAATCGCGGGATTGAGGCTCACCACTGAGGCCCTGAGAACCAACGAAAGCGGCCTTGTTGCCGCCGCCGTCGGGCCGTTTGCAGCCGCCTACCTGGACCAGCACAGCTGGCGCCACGCCGTGCTGAAGCTGGTGTTCATGGGGGTCAGCCTCCGTGCCGTCACGGACCTGCAGGAACGTGCGGATGACGAGCTTGCCCGGATGGCAGGCGACTTCGCCGCCGAACGGACAGCCGCTGGGCGGCCGGTCCCGGACGACGTCACGCTGCTCCTGGCCACCTCCAGCCATTCGACCACTTCCTAAGGGGAAACCAGCCATGCGCATTTTTGACCCTCACATCCATATGACCAGCCGCACCACCAATGACTACGAGGCGCTGTACGCCAGCGGTGTGCGCGCGCTCGTTGAGCCGGCTTTCTGGTTGGGGCAGCCGCGCACCAATGTCGGTTCCTTTCTCGACTACTTCGACTCGCTGCTTGGCTGGGAGCGGTTCCGTGCCGCGCAGTTCGGCATCCGGCATCACGCCACGATCGCCCTCAACCCCAAGGAGGCGAATGACCCGCGCTGCGTTCCCGTCCTCGAGGAGATCCCCCGTTACCTCGTGAAGGAGGGCGTGGTCGCCGTCGGCGAGATCGGGTACGACTCCATGACTCCCGCCGAGGACCACGCGTTCAGCCGCCAGTTGGAGCTTGCCCTCGAATATTCGCTGCCGGTCATGGTGCACACACCGCATCGGGAGAAGCTGGCCGGCACCCACCGGACCCTTGATGTTGTCCGCGAATCCGGCATCGCCCCCGGCATGGTGGTGGTGGACCACCTCAATGAGACCAACGTCGAAATAGTGAAGGACGCGGGCGCGTGGATGGGCTTCTCCATTTATCCCGACACCAAAATGGATGAGCAGCGCATGGTCGCAATTCTCAGCCGCTACGGAACAGAGCGCGTGCTCGTCAACTCCGCTGCCGACTGGGGCCGGTCTGATCCGCTCAAGACCTCAAGCACCGCACACGCCATGCTTGATGCCGGTTTCACCGCCGACGACGTCGATCAGGTCCTCTGGCGCAACCCTGTCGAGTTCTACGGTCAAAGCGGCCAGCTGATCCTCGACCCAATCCCCGGCTTCGACGCGGCAGAGCCTCCCAACGCTACAGCGGGATTCGAGGGCAACTCGGTCCTGCGGGGTGCACGCGCCTGATGCTCCTCTCCTACTGCACGAACGTCCATCCGGCCGAGGACTTCGACGGGCTGATCCGGCAGCTTCACGAGTACTCCGGCCCCATCCGGCGGAAGGCGGGCCTGAACATTCTCGGCGTGGGGCTCTGGCTTCCCGCCGGGCTGGCGCGCCGGCTGGCCCACAATGCCGATGATCTGGCGGCGCTCCGTGAGGTCCTGTTGGTGGAAGGCCTCCAGCTGCACACCATCAACGCCTTTCCCTACGGCGGTTTCCACAACGAGGTGGTCAAACTCGACGTCTACAAGCCCACCTGGGCTGAGCCGAGGCGGCTGGAATACACCCTCGACTGCGCTGAGATCCTGGCTGCGCTCCTGCCGGAAAACACAGCCGGCTCGATCTCGACGCTGCCCCTTGCCTGGCGGGAACCCTGGACACAAGCCGACGACGACGCCGCCACCGCCGCTTTTGTGGAGCTAAGTTCCCGCTTGCGGGAGCTGAAGGAGCGTACGGGAAAAACTGTCCGCATCGCCGTCGAACCGGAGCCGGGCTGCGTACTAGATACGGTCGCCGATGTTGCCGGCTGGCTGGAAGCGCGGATTGACCGCGGCATTGATCCCGAGTTCATCGGCCTGTGTGTGGACACCTGTCACCTCGCTGTGTCCTTCGCTGACCCGGTTGACGCCGTCAACCGGATCGAAGCGGCAGGCCTAAGAGTGGTCAAGATTCAGGCCTCGGCCGCCCTGCACGTAACCGACCCCTCCAGCGCCGCCGCACGGGCCGCACTCACGGCCTTCGCCGAACCGCGCTACCTTCACCAGGTGCGGGAACAGGGTGAGAACGGGATCCTGGCTGCCGATGACCTGACGGAGGCCCTCGACACCCTGCCCGGGAAGGCGCCCTGGCGGGTTCATTTCCACATCCCGCTCCACCACATCCCCTCCTCCCCGCTGGAGACAACTGCCGCTGTGCTGCGGCACACCGTGGCCGAGGTTTCCCGCAGGCACTACGGCTGGGAAGTGCACCTGGACATCGAAACCTACACCTGGAGCGTCCTGCCCAGCGGGCAGGTGGGAATTGTCGACGGCATCGCCGCCGAGATCGGGTGGGCCGAGTCCCATCTGCTCGCGGCAGCACCGGCGTCGTAATCGCTGGGAGCACTTGAGCATTCATCCGTATTTAGGTAAGACAACTGCAAGGAAGAACCGTGAAACCAGGACTGCTGCTGGATGTTGTGGGGCTGACTGCCCTGTCCCTCCGTTCAATGCCCCGCCTGAGCAAACTCGCGTCACAGGGATGGTCGTCCGAACTGGCGACGGTCCTGCCGGCGGTGACCTGCACCGTGCAATCGACCATGCTGACCGGACTGGCTCCGGCGCAGCACGGCATTGTTGGGAACGGCTGGTATTTCCGCGAACTGGGAGATGTGCACCTTTGGCGCCAGCACAACAGGCTGGTTTCCGGAGAGAAGATCTGGGAGGCCGCCCGGCAGCAGGATCCCGGGTACCGGGCAGGTAATATTTGCTGGTGGTACGCCATGGGAATGACCACTGATCTTACTGTGACCCCTCGACCGATCTACCATGCGGACGGACGGAAATCACCGGACGCGTACGTGCGTCCGCCAGCCCTGCATGATGAGCTGGTGGGACACTACGGCGAGTTCCCGCTATTCCAGTACTGGGGACCGACCGCGGCTATCCAGTCGACGCAGTGGATTGTGAATTCCACCCGCCATGTCCTGCGGAACCAGGCGCCGGATCTCCTGATGGCTTACGTGCCGCATCTTGATTACGATCTTCAACGGTTCGGACCGGATTCACTCCAGGCAGCCCAGGCAGCAACCGACCTGGACGGGGTCCTCGCCCCGCTGCTGGACGAAGCCGAGGCGCGCGGCTACGCGGTGATTGTCGTCTCGGAGTACGGCATCGAGGAAGCGCGAAAGCCGGTGGACATCAACCGGACGCTTCGGCGTGAGGGTCTGCTCGAAGTGTATGTGCAGGACGGGAAGGAGCAGTTGGACCCGTGGACCTCGCGGGCCTTCGCCGTTGCAGACCACCAGGTCGCCCACGTATACGTCTCCGACCCGGCGGATGTTAAGCGCGCGGCTGTGATTCTTCGCGCAACCGACGGGGTCGATGAGGTCCTCGACCGCGAAGCGCAAGCCCGTTACGGGCTCGACCATGAGCGGTCCGGTGAGCTGGTAGTGGTTGCCGAACCCGGCGCATGGTTCACGTATTACTTCTGGCTCGACGATGACCGGGCTCCGGAATACGCGCGCGGGGTCGATATCCACCGAAAGCCCGGATACGACCCGGCTGAACTTTTCTTCAACCCCGCGGACAGACTGGCCAAGGCAAAGGCCGGCCTGAATCTGGCCAAGAAGAAGCTCGGCCTGCGGTATGCCATGAACACCGTGCCGCTGGACCCGACGCACGTTCGCGGAACGCATGGACGGTTACCCGATTCGAAGAACGGCACGCCCCTGATCATCGCTTCCCACGACCAGGTCCCGGCGTCCATCGAAACCCTCGTGAACGGTGGCAGGCAGGTGCCGGCGGCTGCGGTGAAGCAGCTGGTGCTCGAGACACAGGGGATGCGAAGCTCAACGACCGCAGCCCTACTTTAGCTGGATCGAACAACAAAGATTTTCTGGCGCGCGTTGCTGCCGGTTTCACTGGACACAAGTCACTTTTGCACGCCCGGAATCTGTTTGCGTGTCGGAAGAATTGCGAACTTTGTTTATTGAAACCACTAGCGGAACCGAGACGCTTCTACTAGCGTTCTAGGTGACCTGACTCCGGCTGGCCCGGGTCCTCAAAGGCGAGAAGAAAGTGAATGATGACAGTCAATCAACACGGGATAGCGCAAGCTTCCGGGCATCGAACCGATGCCGCACGATTCTCAATGAAGCGCGCTGCACGAGCGGGCGCAGGTTTGGCAATGGTGGCACTGCTGGCCACCTCATTCGCCGCTGCACCGGCTCAGGCCAAGGACGCCGCAGCACCGCCGGTGGCTCCGCCGGACGCAAACTTCGAAAAGGTGACCCTGAATGACACGCCAGGTGAACCGGTGGACCTTGCGGTCCTCCCCAACAATGACGTCCTGCACACCACCCGCGGCGGCGAGGTGTGGCTCAATGATGCCGAATCCGGCCTCAACACTCTGGCGGCAACCCTCGATGTCTACGAGCATGACGAGGAAGGTCTGCAGAGCGTCGCGCTCGATCCGAACTTCGGAACCAAGGGCAACAACTGGGTCTACCTCTACTACTCGCCTCCGGGGGACACTCCGGTAGATGATCCGGCCACTGAGGGCATCAACGAGGGTGACGCACCGACCACCGGCACCGCCGCCGATTTCGCGCCCTTCAAGGGCTCGCTTGTCCTGTCCCGTTTCCAGTTCGACGGTTCCACCATCGATCTGGCCAGCGAACAGGAAATCCTCGAGGTTCCCGTTGACCGCGGCATCTGCTGCCACGTCGGCGGCGACATCGTCTTCGATGCCGAGGGCAACCTCTACCTGTCCACCGGCGATGACACCAACCCCTTCGCATCCGGCGGCTACACCCCTATTGACGAACGCCCGGACAGCAACCCGGCATTCGATGCACAGCGGACCTCCGCCAACACCAATGACCTGCGCGGCAAGGTTCTCCGGATCACCCCCACCGAGGGCGGCGGCTACACCATCCCCGAGGGCAACCTCTTCGAACCGGGAACTCCACAGACCCGCCCCGAGATCTACGTCATGGGCCTGCGCAACCCGTTCCGCATCGAGCTCAACCAGAACACGGGTGAACTGCTCATCGCTGACTACTCCCCCGACGCCCGGTCAGCCGATCCGCTTCGTGGTCCGGCAGGAACCGGCAAGTGGATGTCGGTGACCGAGCCTTCCAACTACGGCTGGCCCTACTGCGCCACCGCCGAACTGCCGTACGTTGACTACAATTTCGCCACCAACACCTCCGGTGAGACGTTCAACTGCGATGCTCCGGTCAACGAGTCCCCGAACAACACCGGGCTCCGCGAGCTGCCGCCGGTATCCCAGCCTCAGGCATGGTACTCGTACGGCGCTTCGGCTGAGTTCCCTGAACTGGAGACCGGCGGAATCGGTCCCATGGCCGGGCCTGCCTATGATTTCGACAAGAAGGCCACCAAGGGCCGCGCACCCGTCGCCTGGCCGGAGTACTACGACGGAATGTCCTTCTTCTACGAGTGGACCCGCGACTACATCAAGGGCATGACCACCGCCGACGGTGAGCTCGTCTCCATTGAGAACGTGGTGGACTCGCTGGTCACAGACAACCCGATCGACATGGAGTTCGGCCCCAACGGCGCGCTCTACGTACTCGAGTACGGCGACGGCTACTTCGGCGAGAACCCTGATGCGCAGCTGTCCCGCATTGATTACATCGGCGAGAACGGCAACCACAGCCCGGTAGCAGTGGCCTCCGGTACTCCCACCGTTGGTTCAGCCCCGCTGACCGTCCAGTTCTCAAGCGAAGGCACGGCAGACGCCGACGGCGACAAGCTGCGTTACGCCTGGGACTTCAACTCCGACGGCACCGTGGACTCAACAGAGGCGAACCCCACGTTCACCTATGAGGAGATCGGCTCCTACACCGCAAGCCTTCAGGTCACCGACCAGGGCGGAAAGCACCGGGGAAAGCACTCCTCCGCAGAAGTGACCATTGAAGTCGGAAACCAGGCACCGGTTGTCGAATTCATTACTCCGGTTGCGGACCAGCCCTTCCAGTTCGGCGACACCGTTTCCTACGAAGTCCGCGTCACCGACGACCAGCCCGTCGATTGCGCACTGGTTCAGGTCACCTACATCCTGGGCCACCACACCCACGGACACCCGCAGACCACCACCACCGGCTGCACCGGAACCATCACCACCACGGTTCCTGAGGGACACGATCCCGCAGTGGACGATCTCTCGGCAGTATTCAATGCGTCCTACACTGACGCCGGCGATGCGGCTTCCGATCCGCTGACCGGAACCGCTGAAGTGGTGATCATCCCCAACTGATTCCGCACGAATCACGCTGATCGCGCTGTAAGGGCCATCTGGCCCTGATAAGAAAAGCGGATCCTGTTCCAGCAAAGGCTGGAACAGGATCCGCTTTTTCGTGGTCCGAAAGATTGTCCGCTATGCGAAGGAAAGCGGCACGTCGGCGTCGTCGTCGTGAAATCGAAGGAAGCCGGCAGGATTCCGGATGAGGGGTTCGAACGCGAGCTCCGCGGCACCGACCAGAATGGGATCTTCGCCCAGGGGAGCCAGTTCGATGGCCACGCGCTCTCGTGGACCGCGCGTACCGGGAGCGCGCAGCGCCTCGCTCAGGGCGTCGGGGGCGGCGCGATCCAGGATCCGCAGGAACCCTCCCAGTACGATCATGGAGGGATTCAGCAGATTGACGACGCTCTTGAGCCCTACGGCCAGGAGCTGGACCTGCCGCTCGATGATGTCCCTCAACGCCTGGGACCCCTCCTGCTGCAGCTTCTCCATCACTGCTTCTTCAAGATTCTCCGTCTCACCCGCAGGCAGACCGACGGCGGCGATCAGCTCTTCGCGGGTGACCTCGGCTTCCAGGCAGCCGGAAGACCCGCACGTACACGCCGCACCACCCGAACGCACATGGGTGTGTCCCAGCTGACCTGCAAACCCGGTCGCCCCACTGATGAGACGGCCGCCGCTGATGACACCTCCGCCGATACCGCTGGCTCCCCCATAGAGATAGACGAGGTCTGACACGTCCCGGCCCGCGCCGAAGGTCGCCTGCGCACGGGCGCCCACAACGGCGTCGTTCGCGGCGATGACCGGAAGCTTCAGTGCATCGCTGAGAAGTGCGGCGAGCGGTTCATCACGCCAGCCGAGGTGCGGCGCTTCGATAACCGTTCCATCGACGGGATCCACCAACCCTGGAATGGCCAGCCCAACCCCCATGATCCTGTGTCCGGCGGGCAGCGACGTGCGCATTCCCGAGTAGACCGCTTTCACGATATTCACCACTTCGGGCACCGACGGCGCACGAACCGTATGGAACCGTACCGGATTCACGATGTGGCCGCCGAGCGAAACAAGTGCCACGCTGACGACGTCGATATCCGGGTTCACCGACAGCGCCAGTGCCCCGCGGCTCGGCTCGATCATGATGCTGGGGCGGCCGTGCTGCTGCGCCAGGTCGAGGTTGCTCTCCACAACGAGGCCCAGCTGGACCAGTTCGCCGACGAGTGCGGCAATGGTTGAGCGGTTGAGCCCCGTGGCCCGGGTGAGCTGTGCGCGGGAGACGCCTGCCATGGAGTGCACGAGCCGCAGCACCGTTGAGAGATTGTGCTGCCGGGTTGAATCGCGGTTATTACCGAGGTTGGTACCCGCGACCGTGCGGCGAATGCGTTCATCCTGCGATGGCGAAGTCATTTCGGAGGAACGCGCCTTCCTGGCAGATCGCCTCGGTGCCGGATTTGTTCCTTCATGATAACGGGGAACCACGAAGTATTTACGGCTAGGTCTCTCGCGGTGCAGTTCCGGAGGGCAACCGTGGCGGAGCAGCAGGAATGAGGTTAGTTGGAGTTCACGTCTGAGATGACCGAGAAGAGCATGCCCTCGAGGCTGCTGCGCAGGTCCGCCGGAACGTCGTCGGACTGGAGGTGCATGACGGCGAGGTGGGCGTTCTCGGTGGCCAGACTGATCGCGTATTCCTTCGCTCCGCATGCCACCAGTACCGAGCGGATGTACTCGGCATCGGCGGCAGTCATGCCTGCCGATCCGATCAGCGCGGCTATGCTGCTCCATTCCGGCCTCGCGGCCGCGTAGGCGAGCAGGGCCGTCCGCTTGCCTTCCCTCAGGTCTCCCCAGGTGGTTTTCCCGGTACGGCTTTCCTTGCCGAACACACCCAGCACATCATCGGCCAACTGGTAAGCGATGCCGGCGTACCGCCCGAACGAAGTCAGCGCGGTGACAACTGGATCGGGCGCGCCGGCCAGTACGGCGCCGGCCTGCAGCGGTGCCTCGAACGAGTAGACCGATGTCTTCTGATGAGCCGTTTTGGTGATGTTCTCGAGGGAGGGCATGTCCGCCGTACGGCTGAACTCGATGTCGAGAACCTCGCCGCCTACAGAGCAGAAAATTGCGTCATCGAGAATCTCGTCAAGTCGCCGGCGCACGGCAGCCGGGGCATCGATGCTTCTCAATAGCCGGAAGGCGCTCGAGAGGGCGAGGTCGCCGGCAAGCACGCCCGCCGATACTCCCGCATGTTCTGCGGGAACTGGAGGCACACCGGCACGTAAGGCCCTGTTCCGGTAGTGGCCGGACACGTTGGGATTGCCGCGGCGAACGAAATCACGGTCAATGACGTCATCGTGAATGAGCAGCGCACTGTGCAGGAGCTCGTAGGAAGCCGCGAGCTGCGCCGCGCTCGGGAAGTCGGTGCCCCCGAGCTGCCGGTAGGCGAGCATCACCAACCGCGGGCGGGAGCGTTTGCCGCCCGCGGTTGCCCGTTCGAGAGCTTCCCAAAGTTCCAGGTAGGTCGCATTGACCGATACAGCCCGGAGTTTGGCGTCGATGAAGAATCGCTGGAGCACATCTTCGATCAGCTCGAGGTCCGTATTGCCCTTCAGCGCATGGTCCACGTTCAGGTTCACCGACTCATCCTCCTGTTTCGCCGCTCCCGGAACTCGGGAGCCGGCTGGTGGGCTGCAACCAGCTTTCCGGCTAGACCTTCACCGGCTTGGGTTTTGCCCGTCGTGTTTTGCCGCGGGTTGCGAAGCGCTGCTGCAGCAGGACCGCTACGACGAGAATCAGGCCGCGGACCAGCGCCTGGATGGAGGTATCCAGGTTGTTTTGGGTGAAGACGTTCACCAGGGTGCTGAAGATCAGCACGCCGAGGACGGTTCCCATGATGGTTCCGCGCCCACCGATAAGGAGTGTTCCACCGACAACGACAGCGGCAATTACCTCGAGTTCGAGGAGCAGACCGTGGGTGGACGTGCCGGCTGTGGTGCGGCCGAGCATCATGACGCCGCCAATGCCAGCGGTGAGACCCGCGAGGACGTAGAGGTAGACCTGGTGGCGCTTCACCTTGATACCCGCAAGCCGGGCAGCCTCAAGATTTCCGCCAATGGCGATGGTCCGGCGGCCGAAGGTGGTGCGGTTCAGGAGGAACCAGCCCGCCACGGCCACGACGACAAATATCCAGACGAGGATCGGAATGCCCAGCACATCACTGCGCATGATCTGCGAGAAGTCGCGGTTGGTCACAATCTGAGTGCTGCGGCCGGAGATGAGTTCGGCAAGCCCGCGAGCGCCCACCAGCATGGCAAGAGTGGCAATGAAGGAGACGACATTGCCATAAGCGACCACCAGTCCATTGACCAGACCGGCGAAGGCGCCGACGGCCAGCGCCACGATCACCATGAGAATCCAGGATGACTGGGTCGCTGCCAACTGCACGCTGGTGAGGCTCGCAACCACCGAGGTCAGGCCGAGCACCGAGCCCACAGAGAGATCGATGCCGCCCGCGGTGATGACAAAGGTGACACCGACGCTGACTACGCCGATGATCGACGCGTACCGCAGGATGGTGAGCATGTTTTCGGGGTTCAGGAACCGGTCCCCGCTGGTTACCGCTCCCACCACGAAGAGCAGTGCGAGCGCGATGACCAGTCCCACGTTCCGCCCCGCCGGACCTCTGAGGAAGTTCTGCACGGGGTTGGCCTTGGGTTCGCTGTGGTCGGCCGTCGCGTCGGGACGCGGTTCAGCCACCTTGGTATTTTGCTCGCTCACGCGGCACTTCCCTTCATGACGAGGTCGAGCACTCCGTGCTCGTCTAGATCGCTTGCTTTGGTGTGAGTGAGTACTCTGCCGTCATCGATAACGAGCACGTTGTCCGCGAGGCCGAGCACCTCCTCGATTTCGCTGGAGACGACGATGATTGCCGTTCCGGCTGTCGCGAGTCTGCGGATGAGCGCGTAGATTTCAGCACGCGCGCCGACGTCAACGCCGCGGGTCGGTTCGTCCAGCAGGAGGACCGAAGTTCCGTGCACCAGCCAGCGGGCGAGCAGGATCTTTTGCTGATTTCCGCCGGAAAGCGTGCGGGCGGGGCGATCCGGATCGGCTGGACGCAGCTCCAGGGCGGCAATCTGCTCGCGTGCTGCATCCCGCTCTGCACGCTCATTCAGGCTGCCCGCGCGAGCGAACCGTTCGAAGCTTGAGAGCGTCACGTTCTTGAAGATCGGCTCGTCGAGGATCAGGCCCTGACTTTTGCGTTCCTCCGGCGAAAGTCCGATTCCTGCGTTGACCGCGGCGGGAACGGATCCGGGCTTGAGCAGCTTGCCGTTCACGGACACTTTCCCTGAGGAAGACTTCCGCGCACCGTAAATTGTCTCGAGAATCTCGGACCGTTTGGATCCGACGAGCCCGGCGAAACCTACGATTTCCCCTGCGCGCACGGTGAAGCTGACCTGCTCGAAGTGGCCGTCGAGTTCCAGGTTGTCCACTTCCAGGACCACGGGTGCGTCGGACGCCACCGGCTGTCCCTCCGGAAAGACGTTCTCGACGTCTCGGCCGGTCATTCGCCGAATGAGTTCCGCCTTCGGGGTGTCCGTGACACTGAGCCCGCTCGCGGTGCTGCGGCCATCCTTGATGACGGAGATGCGGTCACCAATCTGCCGGATCTCTTCGAGCCGGTGGGAGATATAGACGACGGCGATGCCCTGCGCGGTGAGTTCCCGAACGACGCGGAACAGGTTGGCGACCTCGCCGGAGTCCAGGATTGCACTGGGCTCATCCATGATGATCAGCTTGATGTCCCGGGACAGGGCGCGCGCCATGCTCACGATCTGCTTGTTGGCAGCCGAAAGCGTGCCGACCTCTGTGGACGGCGACAGGCTGCCGTGCCCAAGCCGCTTCAGCAGGTTGCGGGCAATTGCGTTGGTCTTCTTCACGTGGAGCACGCCGCCGCTGCTCCGCTCGTGGCCGAGGAAGATGTTCTCGGCCACGGAGAGTCCGTCCACGACGTCAAGTTCCTGGTACATGGTGGCGATGCCGAGATCCAGGGCTGCGGTGGGGCTCGGAATTGAAATCTGCTCGCCCTCCCAGCGGATCTCGCCGCCGTCGGGCTGGTGCACGCCCGAGAGCGTTTTGATGAGGGTGGATTTGCCGGCTCCGTTCTGGCCCATGACGCAGTGGACTTCGCCCGGAAGCACCTGCAGGTCGACGCCCTTGAGCGCCTGGACACCCGCAAATTGCTTGGTGATTCCTCGAACTTCGAGCAATGGCTGTGGCTGATCTTCTTCGAACATGAGACGAAGCTAACACATTATGTCGGCAATCGGTATAAAGTCGTCGATTTCGCTCAATCTTCTGTTATTGTGATTGCAGTCACGCGAAGATGCGGTCCTGCAGAGGCAAGCTGTTCCGCTCGCGAAGACGCATCCAACTCATTGAGGAGATACACATGCTTGCAGTTCGTACGGGCCGGAAGATGCTCGTCACCACCGGTGCTTTCCTGGCTGTCGGTGCCCTTGTTACCGGGTGTACTGCCGAAGCGGGCAACACCAACACGCAGCCCACCAATGCATCCGTTGAGGGCAACCAGGCCGAGGGCGACACCGTAGTCATCGGGTTCTCCGGGCCCGCTGCCGACCACGGCTGGCTCGGCGCCATCAACTCCGCCGCTATCGCGACGGCGGAGAACTACCCGGACATCGATCTGCGCGTAGCCGAGGGAACCAATGACGCGAACCTGCAGATCAGCCAGGTTGAGCAGTTCATCAACGACGGCGTCGATGCCATCGTGCTGCTGCCGACCGACGGCGCCGCTCTGACCCCGGTCGCCACCCAAGCCATGGAAGCCGGCATCCCCGTGATCAATGTGGACCGCGAATTCTCCAGCCCGTTCGCCGCCCGCACCACCATTCTGGGCGACAACTACGGAATGGGAGTCAGCGCAGGCACCTACATCTGCGAGCAGCTCGAAGGCAATGAGGATGCAGTGGTCGCCGAGATCGCAGGCATCGACTCGCTGCCGCTGACACAGGACCGCAGCCAGGGCTTCGCGGACGCACTTGAGTCCTGCGGCCTCGACGTGGACAACCGCGTCGCAGCCGACTTCACCGTCCAGGGCGGCGAGGCAGCAACATCGCAGCTCCTCTCCGCAGCTCCTGAGATCGACGCCATCTGGAACCACGACGACGATCAGGGCATCGGCGTCCTGGCCGCCATCGACAACGCGGGTCGCGATGAGTTCTTCATGGTCGGCGGCGCAGGATCCGCGAACGCAATGCGTGAAATCGAGTCGGGCGAGAGTGTTCTCCAAGCTACCGTCATCTACCCGTCCACTCAGGCAGCAGACGGCATCCTGCTCGCCCGCCTGATCGCTCAGGGCAAGGCCATGAGCGACCTGGTAGAAGTGGAAGTTCCGAAGCGCATCGTTCTGAACGCTCCGGTTGTCACCAGTGAGAACGTTGAGCAGTACCTGCCGACGGCCTTCGAATCGTAGGACACTAAGGGGCGGGGCGCTCAATCGCTGGCAGGGCGCCCCGCCTCCATCCAACTGCTTATAACCGCCGCCGGATAAAGAGGAAACATGCACAACGACGCACCACCCCTGAGAATCGCCCTGATCGGACACGGATTTATGGGGGCTGCCCATTCGCAGGGGTGGCGGGTTGCACCGCGCTTCCACGACCTGCCGGCCCGGCCGGAGATGACCCTGCTCGTGGGGCGCAACGCCCGTGGAGTAGAGGAATCGGCTCGTAAATGGGGCTGGGAAGAGACGGCTACTGACTGGCGGGCGGCCATCGCCCGCGACGACATCGACGTCATCGACATCGTTACTCCCGGCGGATCCCATGCGGAGATCGCCATTGCAGCGCTTGAGGCGGGAAAGCACGTTCTGTGCGAGAAGCCGCTCGCCAACACCCTCGAAGAGGCTGAGGCGATGGCAGCCGCCGCTGACCGCGCCGGCAACAACGTCTTCGCGATGGTTGGTTTCACCTATCGCCGCGTTCCTGCAGCGGCCTTCGCGAGGGATCTGGTTCAGTCCGGTGCAATCGGCGAGGTCCGTCAGGTACGTGCCGCGTACCTGCAGGATTGGCTGGTTGACGCCGACGCCCCGCTGACGTGGCGGCTGCAGAAGGAATCCGCCGGCTCCGGCGCACTCGGTGACCTCGGCGCGCATGCGGTAGATCTCTCGCAGTTCATCACCGGCCAGAAGATCACAGGTGTGAGCGGGATCCTCAACACTTTTGTGCACGAGCGTCCGTTGCTGGCCGAAGCCTCCGGGCTCGCAGGCACGGCCTCAGCCGAGCGGGGAAGCGTCACAGTGGACGATCTTGCCCTGTTCAGCGGCCGGTTCGACGGCGGCGCGGTGGGCTCATTCGAAGCGACCCGCATGTCCACCGGGCGCAAGAACGCGTTGCGCGTTGAGGTGGCCGGCTCCACCGGCGCGATTTCCTTCGATCTGGAGAACATGAACTCGCTCGGCTTCTACGATGCAACCGCGCCTGATACCCGGCAGGGCTTCACC
This sequence comes from Arthrobacter vasquezii, assembly GCF_029455255.1. Taxonomy (NCBI): domain Bacteria; kingdom Bacillati; phylum Actinomycetota; class Actinomycetes; order Micrococcales; family Micrococcaceae; genus Arthrobacter; species Arthrobacter vasquezii. The sequence continues at coordinate 13,896 of NZ_JAROKN010000036.1, forward strand.
AACATTATGGTGACGGAGCCCTCCCACCCCTACATGTCTGCCTGGTGGCCCACCGGGCACATCCTGGGCTATGAACATGGATTTGCCCATCAGGCCAAGGATTTCGTCGAAGCAATCACAGCGAATCGCCAGCCGGAGCCGTCCTTCGCGGACGGACTGCAGGTGCAGAAGGTCCTCAACGGTGTGGAGCGCAGCGCGGAAGCTGACAGCATCTGGACTAAGACTATCTAGTACCGGCTATCCCGACGGCGCCAGTGAGAGGATCCCACGTGCCAACTCCACCCCTGTCTGTCCAGCTCTATACCGTCCGCGAAGCCCTCGAGGCTGATCTGGACGGCACCATCGACAGACTTGCATCGATCGGTTTCTCACGGGTCGAGCCTTACAACTTCGCAGCGAACACGGCGGCGCTCTCCGCTGCGCTGGAACGCAACGGCATGGCCGCTCCGTCGGGCCACGCACCGCTGCTCGACGGCGACCGCGACCTCATCTTCGAAGCAGCCCGGACACTGGGCATCGGCACGGTCATCGAGCCCATGGTGCACCCTGAGCGGTGGACCACCGAGGAGGCCGTCGAGCAGACCGCACAGGCCCTCAACGAGGTGGCGGCCCTCGGCGCGGAGTACGGCATCACCGTCGGCTACCACAACCACTGGTGGGAGGTGGAAACCGATTTCGGCGGCCGCACCGGGCTGGAGGTCCTCGCCGGCGCCCTGGATCCCGCCGTCGTACTTGAAGTGGACACCTACTGGGTGGCAGTGGGCGGGCAGGATCCAGCCGAACTGCTCGCGAAGCTCGGCGACCGCGTGCGGTTCATCCACCTCAAGGACGGCGCGCTGGACAAGGACAACACCTCGCAGGTGGCGGTGGGCGCCGGACGGATGGACGTCCCCTCAGTCCTGGCCGCTGCCGGATCGGTAGAGGTAGGTGTCGTCGAGCTCGATGACAGCGCCGGTGACCTGTTCGAGGCGCTCGAGGCGAGCCTGCACTACCTGCAGGCGGACTCCAGGCAGGCAGGAGCATGAGCGGCCCGGTGGGCGTCGGCATCATCGGTGCGGGCGTCATCAGCAAGGAGTACCTGACCAATCTCACGGCGTTCCCCGACGTCCAGGTCCATATCGTCGCGGACCTCTTCCCCGAGGCCGCCCGGGCGCGTGCCGAGGAGTTCGGGATCGCTGCCTCCGGGACTGTCGAGGACGCGCTCGCGCACCCGGACGTCGACATCATCGTCAACCTGACCACTCCCGCCGCGCATGTACCGGTAGGGCTCGACGCTGTGGCTGCGGGGAAGCACGTGTGGAGTGAGAAGCCGTTCTCGCTCGACCGCGAATCAGGCCGGTCACTCCTGAAGGCCGCTTCCGACGCCGGCCTCCGGCTGGGCTGCGCCCCTGACACCTTCCTCGGCGCGGGGCTGCAAACAGGCCTCCGGATGATCCAGCGTGGGGACATCGGAGTGCCGCTTACTGCGTTGACCCTCATGCAGTCCCCCGGGCCTGAGGCCTGGCACCCCAACCCGGCCTTCCTGTTCCAGGAGGGTGCCGGCCCGCTTTTCGACATGGGCCCCTACTACCTGACAGCCCTCGTTCAGACATTCGGTGCGATCGGGACCGTTGCTGCGCTCGGATCACGGTCGCGGGAAACGCGCATCATCGGCTCCGGCCCGCGCGCCGGTGAGGAGTTCGCCGTCACCGTTCCGACCCATGTCAGCGCCCTGGTGCAGTTCGAGCGCGGCGCTTCCGCCACGAGCAACTTCAGCTTCGATTCACCGCTCCCCCGGCACGGTTTCGTCGAGATCACCGGCTCGGAAGCCACCATTGCCTTCCCGGATCCCAACATGTTCGACGGCGACATCCGCCTCCACCGCCACGGCGCCGAAGACTGGGAGACCTTCCCGGCGGTCGGTTCCACCTTCGGGCGCGGCACAGGCGTCCTCGACCTGGCCCGCTCAATCCGCGCCGGCGTTCCACACCGCGCACAAGGGGAGACTGCCTTCCACGTCCTGGACACCATGGCTTCGATCGCGGAGTCGGTGGACAGTCGCACGTTCGTTGACGTTGCCAGCTCAGCCGTGGCTGCCGAGCCGCTGCCCGAGGACTGGGATCCCACCAGCCGCACGCTTTCCTGACCCACTCACACAAGGAGAAAAATCATGGCACGCAACTTCACACTTTTCACCGGCCAGTGGGCCGACCTGCCGTTTGAGAAGATCGCCGAACTCGCGGGCCAGTGGGGCTACGACGGCCTGGAAATCGCAGTCTCCGGAGACCACCTGGACGCGTGGCGGTGGGACGACGATGACTACATCCAGGACCGTCTCGACATTCTGGAGCGCAACAACCTGAAGGTCTGGACCATCTCCAACCACCTCAAGGGCCAGGCGGTCTGCGACAATCCGATCGACTTCCGCCACGAAGCCATCGTCGGGCCGCGCGTTTGGGGAGACGGCGATCCGGAGGGCGTCCGGCAGCGTGCAGCGGAGGAAATGAAGCTCACCGCCAAGCTTGCGCAGAAACTCGGGGTGAAGACGGTCGTCGGGTTCACCGGGTCCTCGATCTGGCAGTATGTCGCGATGTTCCCGCCCGTCAGCCAGGACGTCATCGATGCCGGTTACCAGGATTTCGCCGACCGTTGGAACCCCATCCTGGACGTGTTTGATGACTGCGGTGTGCGGTTTGCACACGAGGTGCATCCCTCCGAAATCGCCTACGACTACTGGTCCACCAAGCGCACGCTTGACGCCGTCGGCAATCGTCCCGCTTTCGGCCTCAACTGGGATCCGAGCCACTTCATGTGGCAGCAGATCGACCCGGTAGCCTTCATCTCCGACTTCGCTGACCGGATCTACCACGTGGACTGCAAGGACACTAAGATGCGGATGGGCGGCGGCCGCAACGGCATCCTTTCCTCCCACCTGCCGTGGGGAGATCCGCGCCGCGGCTGGGACTTCGTGTCCACGGGCCGTGGAGACGTGCCCTGGGAAGACAGCTTCCGAGCGTTGACCTCGATCGGCTATGACGGGCCGATCTCGGTTGAATGGGAAGACGCCGGCATGGACCGCCTGGACGGAGCCCCCGAGGCCCTGGCCTTCCTCAAGAAGTTCGACTTCGCGCCGTCGTCATTGTCCTTCGACGCCGCCTTCAAGCAGTAGCCATTGGAGTTTTTGTCGCCTACCTGCGGTTTACGCGCGTTTTAGGCAGCAGGTAGGCGACAAAAACTGAGTACGCTGGGTCGCATGCGTGAACTCCAGGCGAAGATTATCGAGGAAATGGGCGTACGCCCCACCATCGACCCTGCGGAGGAGATCCGCCGGCGCGTGGACTTTCTCAAGGACTACGTCCGGGCCACCGGCACCAAGGGCTTCGTGCTCGGCATCAGCGGCGGCCTGGACTCCACCCTTGCCGGAAAGCTCGCGCAGCTGGCGGCTGATGAGTTGAGGTCCGACGGCGTGGAGGCAACGTTCGTCGCGGCTCGCCTGCCGTACAACGTGCAGCATGACGAAGACGATGCCCAGGCGGCCCTGGCGTTCATCGAACCGGACCGGTCCGTTGTCTACAACGTCGCTCCCGCCGTGGACGGTTTCCAGGCTGAGTTCACCAGCGCTGCAGGCAACGAAATGTCCGATTTCAACAAGGGCAACGTCAAGGCGCGCGTACGAATGGTGGCGCAGTACGCCCTGGCCGGTGATGACAACCTACTGGTGATCGGCACCGATCACGGCGCGGAATCAGTCACCGGCTTCTTCACCAAGTACGGTGACGGCGGGGCAGACATCCTTCCCCTGTTCGGCCTGAACAAACGGCAGAATCGGCAGGTTTTGAAGGAACTCGGCGCGCAGGAGCGCCTCTACAACAAGATCCCCACCGCGGATCTGCTGGATGAGAACCCGGGGCAGAGCGACGAGCACGAGCTCGGTCTCACCTATGAGCAGATCGATGACTACCTCGAGGGTCGGGACGTTCCCGAGGAAGCCGCGCAGCTGATTGAGCGCCGCTACCTGATGACCCGGCACAAGCGCACCGTCCCGGTTTCCCCCGACGACTCGTGGTGGCGCTGATTAGGTAACGTAGCAACTGTGAAAATAGCGACCTGGAACGTCAATTCCCTCCGAGCCCGTGCCGACCGCGTGGAAGCCTGGCTTGACCGCTCCGATGCGGACGTCCTAGCCATCCAGGAAACCAAGTGCAAGGACGACAACTTCCCCTGGGACATGTTCGAGAAGAGCGGCTACGAGGTGGCGCACTTCGGCCTGAACCAGTGGAACGGCGTCGCCATTGCATCACGTGTGGGGCTGACCGATGTTGAGCGCACCTTCCCCGGGCAGCCGGTGTTCGGGAAGGACACCGACCCCGTGCAGGAGGCCCGCGCCATCGGCGCCACCTGCGGCGGCGTGCGCGTGTGGAGCCTGTACGTACCGAACGGGCGGGCGCTCGGGGACCCGCACATGGCGTACAAGGTCGAATGGCTTGAGCTGCTGCGCAAGCACGCCGTCGGACTGCTGGAGGCAGACCCCTCCGCCCAGGTTGCGCTGACGGGGGACTGGAACATCGCGCCGCAGGATGAGGACGTCTGGGATATCGACCTCTTCGTCAACAACGGCTACACGCATGTGAGCCCGCCGGAGCGCGCAGCCTTCCACGCGTTCGAGAACTCGGGCTTCACCGATGTTGTCCGCCCCCACACCCCGGGCCCCGGTGTCTACACCTACTGGGACTACAAGCAGCTGAGCTTCCCCAAGCGCATGGGCATGCGTATTGACTTCATCCTGGCCTCCCCCGCCCTCGCAGAGCGGGTCAGCGGCGCGTCGATCGACCGGGAGGAACGCAAAGGCAAGGGCGCCTCTGACCACGCGCCGGTCATCGTAGAGCTGACCTGATCCATGGCAGACGTGCCCGGCGCCGGCAGCAGTTTCCCCTACGTTTCCTACCTACGGGTGTATGAGCCGCTTGATGCCTTCAGTGACGCCCAGCAGCTCGCCATCCTGGAACAGCGGACCCGCGGCCGCAGGGTCACCGAGCAGCTGGAACGCATCGATGCGATGCGGCGCATAACGCGCGCAGTATCGGACCCGTTTCCGCACCATGCGCAGGATCTTGTGCGCGTGCTGCATTTCCCGCGCAGCAACGGCACCACCGCGCCCTACTACTGCCCCAATCAGCTGGCGGTACGCACCTACCTGTCCGCTGAGTCCCTCGAGCAGACCATCCGCGGTCCGCTGATGGATGTGCTCCTCCCGGAGATCGCGAGGGAGGCGCACCAGGCGCGGCTCGATCCCGAAACGCTGACCGAATCCACCGCCAAGCTGCATACCCGCTCTGCGACGTGGGGCATCCCCTTCGCCTGGTTTGTCCTCATCCACGAAGACGACCTCACCGAGGTGGTGGACGACGACGGCGAAGTCCACACCGTCCGAGTCTCCGCCACCATCAGCGACTGCATCGATCGTGCGCGCCGTGCCGTAGCCGGGCTCGCCATCGCTGCTCCGGAGCTTGATCTGCTGGAAGAGCTCACCGAAATCACGGAGTGGCTGCAGTCTTTCCGCCGCGACGCCGTCGTCGAACTCGACTACGGACCGGTTGCGGACCTGGTATTTCCGGACGAGTCCCCCATGGATGTCCGGATGGGAATCGAGTGCCTCGCCGAAGCGGATATGACCGGCGCGGCCGCGGCTTACCGCCGCCTCGCGTCACGGTGGGTTCCCATTCGCCAGCTCGCACGCGCGTCCTGAGCCGGCGGACTCCGCAGCGCATGCAGCTCCGCCGGAATCCCGCCTTTGTCCAGTTCTGGGTTGCTTCGACGGTCTCGGATTTCGGTACCTACCTCACCACCGTGGCGCTGTCAGTGCTCATCCTTGTCACACTGGACGGAACGGCGCTGGATCAGGGAGCCGTCAATGCTGCCCGCTGGCTTCCTTATCTGCTGTTCGGCCTGTTGGCGGGCGTCTGGGTGGACCGCTTCCGCAGACGCACGGTGCTGGTGGCGGGAGATCTGGGGCGCGCAGCGATCCTCGCCGCCCTGTGTGTCCTCACCCTGCTGGGGTTGGCGTCCGTTCCGGTGCTGGTGGTGCTGATGTTCCTGTTCGGCACCCTGGCGCTGGCCGGTGACGCCGCCTACCAGTCTTTCCTCCCCCAACTGGTGGCCCGGCCACAGCTGGTCCGGGCCAACGCCCGCCTACAGCAGAGCGAAACAGTGGCTCAGGCCTCGGGCGGCGCGGTCGCCGGCGCGGTGGTCGCCCTCATCAGCGCGCCCTTCGCGCTCCTCATCGACGCGCTCAGCTACCTCCTGTCCGGACTGGTGCTGCTCACCATCCCCTCGCGCGGAAGTGCAAAGCCCAGCACGACGACGGTGCGCAGGAGGATTGCGGAGGGCCTGCGGTGGATCTACGGCCACCGGATGCTGCGGCCGCTGGCGCTCAGCTCGCACGTCTGGTTCATCGGCTCAGCGATGGTCGGCACCGTTCTTCCGGCCCTGATCCTCAATGACCTTCAACTCGGCGCGCTCGGCCTGGGTCTTGTCCTCGGCGGAGCGGGAATCGGTGCGGTGCTGGGCACCACCTGGTCCTCGGGCTGGGGTGAGCGCTACGGCACCGGACGGGTCATGGTGGCGGCGAGGCTGGCCCAGCCGGCCGCCGTCGTCGTCGTGGTTCTGGCACCACTGGTGGCAGCCGGGCAGGCGGGCGGCGGGAGCATCCGCCGCGGCGGTCATGCTGGCGGCCGCACTGATCCTGGCGGTTTCACCCTTCCGGGCGGCGTGCGAGGCGGACCTGCTGGACTCGGACGCCGCTAGTTGACGTCCTCCACAGCGTAGGAGACCTTCGTGACGCCCTTTTTCGACTTGATCTTGGGAATGCTCAGCGTACCGACCTCCGCGACATCCCGGACATGGGTTCCACCGCACGGTACGCCGAACGTCTGGTTGTAGAGCACAATCCGCGCGGGCTTGTTGGTCGGGATGTTGTCCGGGACATGCCTGCAGTACTCACCCATGTCCGCAACCGGCATGAACCGGATCTCGTTGCGGCTGCCTTCGCCGATGATCTGCGCGACCTCCTGTTCGATGCGCTGCCGGACATCCTCCACCTCACCGGGCACGTCCCCGGTGTACTCGACAAAGGACATGTGCGGATAGTGCGCACTCTTACCTGGCACCCAGGGCAGTTCCAGCCGCTCAACGGCGAGATCAACAATATGCCCTGCGGAATGGAGCCGCGTGTTGACAGCCCTCCGGTCTGCGTCCACTTCCAGCACGACGGCGGCGCCCTCCAATGTTGCCTCCCCGCCCGCGGATTCCTTCCACGCTTCACCGGCGCCCAGGTGATGGACAACCCCGTGCTCGTCGAGGCGCACCTCCTCGACCCGAAAGGCGGCGTGCCCACCGCGGATGGTGCCGGTGTCCCAGTCCTGTCCGCCGCCGCGGGGGTAAAAGCAGGTGCGGTCCAGTACAACGTCGAGCCTGCCGTCCTCGAGCACGGTCACCGCTGTGACGGTTGCGGGCGCGGTCAGGACATCGAAATCGTCAAGGTAGAGGAGTTCAGTAGCCATGCGTACCAGCGTAGCGACCGAATTGAAACCAGGGCGGTAGCAGCTAGCGGGGTGCCGGACCCGTCGAGGCGCGCTGGATGAGTTCATGGGGTTGCGTTGGCGGGTTCAGCACGGGCAGCGCCCCCTCCAGCTCCCTCAGGAGCAGATCCGCGGCGAAGGCTCCCTGCTCCTCAGGCACTTGCCGCACGGTGGTCAAGCCCATAGGCCCGGCGAACTCGTGATCGTCGATACCCACGATCGACAGTTCCCCGGGCACGCTGATGCCGAGTTCGGAAGCAGCCATCAGGGCGCCGAAGGCCATCTCATCGGAGGAGCAGAACAGTGCGGTGGGGCGTTCATCCACGGTGGACAGCATCCGCTTCACGGCGATCTTGGCCTCACCGAACCGGAAATCGCCGAACACGGACCAGTCATCCCACAGGGGCAGCCCGTGGGCGGCCATGGTCGCTAGATAAGACTCCTCGCGGATGCGGGGCACCTCGAAATAGAGACCGAAGGCACCGCCTCCGCGCACGTGCCCAATTCTGGTGTGGCCAAGGGAAATCAGGTGTTCGACGGCGTCCCGCACGGCAGCGCCGTCGTCGATGCCGACGTGCCGCACTCCCTGAACGGAACCGCCCACCACAATGGTGGGCGATTCCAGTTCACTCAAAGCCAGGTGCTCGTCTTCGGTGAGCTCCATACACATGACCAGGAGGGCGTCGATGCGCTTCCGCAGGATGGAGCGGTGAAACACGCGTTCCCGGTTGACTCCCGTTCCGCCGAGGCTGAAAACAATGAGGTCGTAGCCCGCGGCCCTGAGCTGACGGTCAACCCCCTCAAGGACGGCCGAGAAATACCAGCGTTCGATCAGGGGCAGCAGCACGCCCATCGCCATGGTGCGTCCAGAGGCCAGGCCGGACGCCGCTGACGACGGCACGTACCCGAGTTCCTGAGCGGCACTCAGTACCCGGGCGCGGGTCCCCGCCGAAACTCCGGCGAGGCCCCGCAGGGCGCGCGACACGGTTGCGGTTGAAACTCCCGTGGCTACCGCAACATCTTCGATGCCGGTCACGGTGCATCAGCCCTTGAGGCCACCAGCCAGCAGACCACGGACGAAGTACCTCTGCAGCCCGAAGAAGACCAGCAGCGGGACGATCATGGACACGAAGGCGCCGGCCGTGAGTCGGTGCCATTCGCCGCCGCGGGTACCGGTGAGCTCGGCGAGCCGCTGCGTAATGGGCGCAACGTCCCCTGTACCTCCGGAGAACACCAATGCAACCAGCAGATCATTCCAGACCCACAGGAACTGGAAAATGGCATAGGAGGCCAACGCCGGCACCGACAGTGGAATGATGATCCGCCAGAAGATAGTGGCGTGTCCGGCGCCGTCCACCCTCGCTGCCTCGATCACTTCACCGGGAATCTCCGCGATGAAGTTGTGCAGCAGGAAGATGGCCAGCGGCAGCGCGAAGATGGTGTGCGCAATCCACAGCTGTGCGTAGGATCCGGATGGAAGGAGCTCAAACTCGCCGATCTTCAGGTTCACAAAGAGGGTGAGCAGCGGAATCAGCGCCATCTGCAGAGGAATGATCTGCAGGGCGAAGATGAACACGAACAGTGTGTCCTTCCCGCGGAAACTGCTCCACGCGAAGATGTAGGCCGCCATGGAGGCGATCACCAGCGGTATGAGCGTCGCCGGAATCACGATCGCCAGGGAGTTGATGAAGTACTGGCCGAGGTTCGGCGACTGGCTGCCGCCCGAGATCAGGACGTCCGCGTAGTTGTCGAGTGTGAACTCGAAGTTCGAGAGCACGTTCCACCAACCATTTTGGTTGATGTTCTCTTCCGGCCTGAACGAGGAAATGAACAGCCCGAGCGTCGGTACGGTCCAGATGACAGCGATGATCACCGCGGCGATCGTGGCGCCGCGGGACGTCAGGCGCTGTTTCACCCGGCGGGCGATGGGCGGTTGTACCGTGGTGTCTTCCCCGGTGTCTTTGGTTCCCATGGCTGGAACAGCTGGTGTCGAAGTCATCGGATTTCCTTCTGCTTCTTGAGCACGCGGGCGTTGTAGATAACCACGGGCAGCACCATCAGGAACAGGATCAGCGCCAGTGCCGCGCCCCGGCCGGGTTCGTTGGCCCGGAATGCCTGCGTGTACATCTCATTGGCGATCACGGAGGTGTCATAGTTTCCGGCGGTCATGGTCCGCACAATGTCGAACACCTTCAGGGTGATGATCGTGATGGTGGTGATCACCACCACCAACGCTCCGCGGATTGACGGAATGGTGATGCTCCAAAACTGCTGCCAGGCAGTCGCACCGTCCAGGCGCGATGCCTCCACGATGTCTGCGGGGATGCCTTTGATGGCGGCGGAGAGAATCACCATGGCAAAGCCCACCTGGATCCAGACCATGACGGCGATCAGGAAGAAGGTGTTCCCCGGTGCCTCGAGCAGGAACTGACGCGGTTCGCCACCGAACCAGACGAGGATCTGGTTGACCAGCCCGATCTGCTCCTGTTCCACTCCGCGATAGGCGTACATGAAGTTCCAGATAATGCCCGCGCCCACCATGGAGATGGCCATCGGCATGAAGACGAGTGCCTTCAACACTCTCTCGCCGTGCGCCTTGTCGATGAAGACGGCATAGACGAGACCGATGATCGTGGAGATTGTGGGCACGAGAATCACCCATAGGACGGTGTTCCGAAGGGTGACCAGGGCGGTCGGCTCGGTGAACATCCAGATGAAGTTGTCCAGACCGGTGAGGTTTCCGTCGCGGTCGGTGAACGCGAGGAAGGTGGTCTGCAGCGCAGGCCAGACCATGCCGACAATCAACAGGATTGCAGCGGGTGCCAGAAAGCCGATGATCGTCGCCTTGTCGCGGAACGATTTGGGTGCACGGTCCACCAGCAGCATGATGATCCCGATGACGGCGGCGAAGATCGCCATGGCGATCACCACCTGCAGGAATTTCTCGCCGAGATCCTCCATAACGCAGCCTCCTTGCTGGGTGCGGTCAGTTGTCAGGACAGACCCGGCGTCCCACTACCGTGGAACGCCGGGTCCGCAGAAGGAACTACTGGGGCCAGCTGCTTTCGATGGTGTCAACCACTTCGTTGGTCGGCGTGCCATTGATCCATTCGACAATGCCGCTCCAGAAGGAGTTGGCGCCAACGGCGCCCGGCATCAGGTCGGAGCCGTCAAAGCGGAAGACAGTGTCTTCGCTCTGCAGCAACTCGATGGACTGCCGGTCCAGCGCGCTTTGTGCCAACGACGGGTCGAGGGCCTTGTTGGCGCTGATTGCGCCGCCCTCGGAGACGCGGTTATTGGCAAACTCACCGCTTGCCATGAAGGTCTGGAACGCTACCACCGCAGGCTCATCTGAGTACGCTGCGACAAACTCGCCGCCGCCCGTGATCGCGCTGCTGCCTTCCTCGACACCCGGGGTCATGAATGCCCAGACGTCTCCGTCTTCGGCAACCTCGGTTCCTTCAGGCCAGTTGGCGGCCTGGAAGGATGCCTGGTGGTGCATGGCGCATTCGCCGTCGAGTACCGGCTGGCCGGCATCAGCGAACGGAGTGGTCAGGATGGAGCGCACGTCTCCGAAACCGCCATTGACGAACTCGTCGTTCTTCAGAATTTCACCGACGGAATCGAAAGCTTCCACGATCTGGGGATCATTGAACGGAATCTCGTGGTTCACCCACTGGTCATAGACCTCAGGTCCGGCCTGGCGGAGAACATAATCTTCAACCCAGTCAGTACCCGGCCAGCCTGTGGCTTCACCGGATTCGAAGCCTGCGCACCACGGCTTCATGGTTCCCTCGGCAGCGATGTCCTCAGTGAGGGTCATCATTTCATCGAGGGTGGTAGGGATTTCCCAGCCCTTCTCCTCGAAGGTTGCAGGGTCATACCAAACGTAACCCTTGACGTTGGCGAGCATCGGGGCGGCGTAGAACTCGCCGTCCACGGTGCCGTAGCCCTTCCAGTCCTCGGACCAGTTCTCGTCGACAAGTGCCTCGACGGCATCCGGCGCGGGCAGGACGTTGCCGCTGGCAACCTCGGCTGCAAGCAGACCCGGCTGCGGGAAGATGGCGATGTCCGGCGGGTTCCCGGCCTGTGAACGGACGCCGATCTGGGTTTCGAATTCCTTCGAGCCTTCGTAGACAACCTCGATGCCGGTGCACTCGGCGAAATCGGCCCACGAGTTCTCGAGACTCTCCGCTTCGACGTCGACGATGGTCGAGTAGACACTTACCTCTTCACCATCGAAGGTTCCGTAGTCCTCGTAGTTAGCGCAGTCGGCAGCCGGCTGGTCACCGCCTCCTTCGCCCTCGCTTCCCGATCCACAGGCGGAGAGTGTGAGTGCTAGCACGCTGAGTGCGGCCACTGGCAGCACCGCTTTCTTACCGCGAATAATCGCCATGAAAATGACTCCTTTGTCCGGCAGCTAGGCACTGAATTGGTTACCGCCGCCTTGCCTCTTGATACGATCAAAGTAAGCGCTTACGTTGTGATCTGCAACACCAGGCGCACCCGACCGCCCCGTCGATATCCAATCGTGACCCACCATCCTGCAGAGGAGCCCCCATGACTGCCTCCGATCTTTCAACTCCCGTCCACCCGGTTCAGGACCGTGGAGGCGCCGCCTGGTGGGAAGACGCCGTGATCTACCAGATCTACCCCCGTTCCTTCGCGGACGGAAACAGCGACGGCATGGGTGACCTGCACGGCATCACCAGCAAGCTCCCCTACCTTCAGAACCTCGGGGTGAACGCCGTCTGGCTTTCGCCGTTCTATGTTTCACCACAGGCGGATGCCGGCTACGACGTCGCTGATTACCGGGATGTGGATCCCCGCTTCGGCACCCTCGCTGACTTCGATGCCATGTTGGCCGACGCCCACGAGCGCGGACTCAAGGTGATCGTTGACCTGGTACCCAATCACACTTCGGACGAGCACGAGTGGTTCCAGGCCGCCCTGCGCTCTCCGAAGGGCTCCAGCGAGCGCAACCGTTATATGTTCCGGGACGGCGGCGGCGAGAACGGCGAGCTGCCCCCGAACAACTGGCAGTCGATTTTCGGCGGCGATGCCTGGACGCGGGTGGAGGACGGCCAGTGGTACCTGCACCTGTTTGACACCAAGCAGCCGGACCTCAACTGGGAGAACCCCGAAGTGCATGAGGAAATGATCTCTGTCCTGCGCTTTTGGCTGGACCGCGGGGTGGACGGCTTTCGCATCGACGTGGCGCACGGCCTCGTCAAAGCGGAGGGACTGCCGGACTGGGCCGGCCGCGAGAGCATGGTGGGCGACGTACACAACCCCGATGCAGCCGAAGAATCAACAGCCACCGAGCCCACGCCGCCGTACTTCGACCAGCCCGGCGTCCATGCGATCTACCGCGACTGGAACCGCGTCCTGGCCGAGTACCCCGGGGACCGCATGCTGGTCGCGGAAGCGTGGGTGGAACCGGCGGAGCGGCTCTTCCACTATGTCCGCCCGGACGAGATGCAGCAGGCCTTCAACTTCGATTTCCTGCGCGCCGGTTGGGATGCCGGGCGCTTGACCGCAAGCATCACCGAATCACTCGCGCAGGCCGGGAATGTCGGTGCGCCCAGCACCTGGGTCCTCTCCAACCACGACACCGTCCGGCACACCACGCGCTTCGGCCTGCAGGACCCCACGCAGCTGCCCAAGGGCGTTGGGCCGCGGGATGAGCAGCCTGACGAGGCGCTGGGACTGCGGCGCGGACGCGCAGCGATTCTCACCATGCTGGCGCTGCCCGGTTCCGCCTACCTCTACCAGGGAGATGAGCTCGGCCTGCCCGAGCACACCCTGCTGGATGACACCGTCCGCCAGGACCCCGCGTTCTTCCGCACGGAGGGCGTGGAGCGCGGCCGCGACGGCTGCCGGGTGCCGCTTCCGTGGAAGGCTGACGCACCGGGCTTCGGCTTCAGCACAACCAACAACAACGACGACGCCGCCCCCTGGCTGCCCCAGCCCGCCGGCTTCGCGGCGTACGCGGCGGACGTCCAGGTTGACCGCCCCGGCTCCGTGCATGAGCTGGTGAAGTCGGCGTTGACCGAACGCTCTTCGCGTGGACTGGGGCGCGGATCGCTGGAGTGGGCGCCGGAGCACCGCCCCGGCGAGGGCGTGATCGCCCTTACCAACGGTTCAGTGCTGGTGGCTGCGAACATGGGCGAGAAGCCCATCGAGCTGCCTTCCGGCGTCGTCGTACTTGCCAGCGCGGAAGATGCCGTATCTGAAGCGGGAGGCGGCAAGAAGCTGCAGCCGGACTGCGCGGTCTGGATCGAGCGGTCCTGACGCAGCCGGCGCCGCGCGGGACTAGCCCTAACGCACCCTCTGCCTAGCGCACCCTTTCGGCGCGGGTGAAACGCGAGCGGGCACCGGAGCTGATGCTGATCAGCACCGGTGTCTGCACGCCGAGCACGGCATCCAGCGCAGACACGAGCGCCGAGACCTCCTCCGCTACCACATAGGGCGCCACGCCCTGCCGCGGGAAGACCTTCACCTTCAGTGCAGGCCGGCCACGGAACTCATAGGTGGATACGGCCGAGTTCACAAGGTCCACCCGCTCACTCAGTGCAGCCTTCAGGGCCTGCTCCGCCACCGCCGCGTTGATGGTGACGCTGCCGGGAACCGGGTGGTCGTCGTCGTCATAGGCAAGCGTTCCTGACCGTCCCTTCCCCTGGTTGGCCACCCACGCGAACATGAGGATGATCAGCAGCACCATCAGCAGGGCTAGAACGATCCAGAGCCAGCTGTCCCGCTGCCCGGGGAGGGTTGTAGCGTCCAAAACGTTGCTGATCCACTGACCAGCCTGCGCAGCCGTTGACTGCCACCAGCCGGCGACGGCGGGGACACCGAGCGCCATGGCGAGCGCTCCGGCGAGCATCAGTCCCAGACCGAAGACTGCGAGCAGGATCCGGTTGATGGTCCGTGGCGTCTGGTTCACTGCCCGATCACCCCGGACTGCGCAATCGCCACCGAGACCTCGGGCACCGGATCGATGGCGGTCCGGCGAAGCTCATCCTCCACGGCCGCCTGGACGGACTCCTGGTTCACGGGGATGCCGGATGTTGGCCGCACCTGCACGTCGACGAGCCGGCGGCCGATGGTCACCAGCACCTGCTCCGGAGTCACCCCCGCAGCCACGCGCGCGCGGCGCGCCAGCGAGGATGCCAGCACCTCCGCATCAACGACGACGGCGGCGCGCCCGTTGGGAATGCTTAGCCGCGCCCGCCTGCCGGGAAGGATCGCAGCGAGGAAAAACAGGAGCCCCACCAGGAAGATCAACACTCCCGCCGCGGCAAGCACTGAGGCGGAGACACCTGCCGGAAGCGCACCCAGCCACCCTGCCGTTGCCTCCGGCCCCAGTAACCAGGGATTTTGGCCAAGCGCCTTCAGAGCGGCCTCCAGCATCACGTACAGGCAGACGAGGATGACCAACCCGGCAACGATCGTGGCCGGTACCGCCCGGGATGCGTGGGTTTCCCGGTGGATGACGTCCGAGGTCAGGCGGGTGGTCTCATCATTCATTGCGTCCTCCCGCGCTCACTGACACGGGCGCCGGTGACCCTGATGTCGACGCGGCTCAGACGGGACCCGCTCAGCTGGGCGACCCGCTCAAGAATGACCCCCTTGGCTCGATGCACGCGGTCCTCAACGGATCCACCGAACATCTCAACAGCCGCGGGGTCCGCTGCCACCCGGCGCAGGGAAGGCATGGCGATGGGCGTAGCAAGGCTGAGGGCGAGCAGACCGGCGTCGTCAAACCAGCTGGCGCGGACCTCGCGGACGGGAACCCGAAGCACCTCGGCTGCAACGGCGCACGCTGTGCTGGTGAGCGCCTGCGTGCTGATCCGGTTGTGGCCGGCCAGCCGTTGCGGCGCTGCGGC
>NZ_JAROKN010000037.1:0-29009 GCF_029455255.1 Arthrobacter vasquezii
GACCGCGCCGTGCGTGCCGCCCCGACCGCGCCGTGCCGTGCCGGTTCCCCGCACCCCGGCGGGTGCTAAAAGGGTGGTGGTCTGGTGGTGTAGGTTTTGCCCGCTGGTGAGATGGCGATGATGGTCCCCGGTTCGGGCTGCGTGTAGTCCCAATGCTCGTGTGTCTTGAACATGTGGTGTTTGGCGCACAGGCAGGAAAGGTTGTCGTGGTCCGTGCGCCCGCCCTTTTGCCAAGGGACGGTGTGATCGATCTCCGTGGCCTTTGCTATCCGGTTGCAGCCGGGATGTCTGCAGGTCTTGTCCCGGGCTCGGACCCAGTCCTGGAGGTGTTTCGGTGGCCGATAGGAGGCCCGGCCGATGGACAGCGCCGCCCCGGTTTCGGGTGCGTCAGGATCCGGGTGAATGAGGGTGCGTGTCCTGCGAGACGTGCTGCCGTCTCTGCATCGATCGGGCCGTAGCCTTCCAGGACGGCGTAGCCGGGCTGGCTTCGCCTCGCACCGGAACCGATGTTGGTATCACCGTCTGGCAGACCGTAACCGCCCGGGGTGCCATGTTCGTGTGCGTTCCCGCCGTCCAGCGGGTTCCAGCCACCATCCGCTACGCCCTCTTTCTCAGCATTCCCGGCTTCTGCGTCAGCCATGAAGCCTAGCGATCCGCCATCTGCTCCTCGTCCACCACCGCCCCCTGGCGTCTGGTCCAGCAGGGTGAGGGCGGGCACGGTGATGTGGACAGTTGCCCCGATGCCACGGAACCCGGTGCCCGTGCTGATGTCTCCGGAACAGGTGTGGGTGAGCAGATCGGTGAAGACATCGGCCCGGAGCTGGGAGAGAGTGCGCCCCTCGTCCGGTGCCTGGAGTCCGCGGGCTCCGGCGTCGAGCCGGTTGTAAATTCCACACGCCTGTTCCGCCGGTAGGTAGGCGCTCAGCCATGCCATCCCGTCGGTACCAGGCTCGACGATCACCCGCCGTTCGGCAGCGGAACGGGCTTTGCGGACCGGTGCAGCTTCGGGGTGCAGGATCTCTCGCAGTCCACGGGCTCGCCGAGTCAGCTTCGCGACCGTGGACTGCTCAGCCACCTCGACAAGGTCCTGCTCAAACCGGACCGCCGAATCAACTGGGACACCGACGCATTCCTCCACGATCGTGGTCGCGTGCCGCCATGACATCCTGCCCGCTTCCATGCTGGTCAGCGTGCGCTCATGGTGGTTGACCAGCAAGCGGCTCTGCGCCACGAGATTTTTGGCAGACCCGGACGGCATTCGCAGCTGTGCGCCGACTTCTTCGGCTGCGAGCGACAACACAAACTCGTCCTGATCGGCTTGCGCCTGAGCGCTGCCCCGCACCTCGTTGGCCGGTTGCACTTCGCGTTCGTACAGCTCACGGATGCGGTCCACTAGCCGGGCCTTTTGCGCATCGGCCCAGCACTGCAGCTGGTTCAACCGTTCCAGCGTGTCCACTGCGTCGGTCAGCGATTCCAACGCCCTCATAGGGGACAGCTCAACAACACCCCACGGACCCGATGGTGCGGGTTCGTCTGTTCCTTCCCATATCTGGCCTTCGAACGCCCCGCTGAACGGAACGTCGGTCCAATCCTGAGGTTCAGTCCAGGAAGGCTCCTTCTGGGAGAAGCCTGTGCGGCTGGAATCGGGGTCCGATGGTCCTGACCAGGAGGCGCCGTCGCCAGCGGAGCCTACACGGGAGGCGCCCTCGGAAGCGGAGCCTACACGGGAGGCACCGGCAGTGCTGGCAGCATTACTACCAGCACCTGGCGTGAACTCCTCGGAAAACCTCATGAGCCCACTCCATCACCCCCCACTGACAAAACCGGATCGTCCGAGCAGCCCTCAATTATGCCCACAGCGAACGCCCATGGAATGCGGACAGGAATGCCGAGGGAGGCCCTGCGGCGTGGCCGACATCAGCGCTGTCAGTCCACGCGGGTACTGTCTTAAGTAGGAATTCCATGCAAGGAGATAGTCGTGGCTGACAGAGCTGAGAACGAGAATCAGAGCGGAACTGCAGGGAGCGAGCGCCGCGCAGCACTGCGCTCGGACCAGCCCGGCGGTGGTTCAACCCGCGTTCGCGAGAGCGGCTTCCCCATGCGGAAGGCCAGTACCCTCCCCGACGTTTCGGCTTACACGCGGGCTTCCCAGAGCGGGACCGAAAACAAGAACGGGACCGAGGCCGAGGCCAAGGTCGAAGCCGAGACCGAAGACAAGAACGAGACCGACACTTCCGTTACTCCGGCCGCGGTTGGAACCCACGTTTCAACAACGTCGCCTGGAAGCGGTGATTCTCATGGAGTTGCTGAACCCGAAATCACATCGACCGGACAAGAAAATCCCATCACCATCGGGTCCGGCTACGGGGGAGGGGTCTACTCGCCACCGGACCACCCCACAGCCGATCCGTCATCGCCCGCGACACAACAAATCGCCGCAATCCCGGTGGGAAGAACCTCAGGCGGGTCCACCGGTGCAGCAACTGCCGAGGACGCAACCCGCGACGACACAACCAGAGACGCAACCCGCGACGACACAACCAGAGACGCAACCCGCGACGACACAACCAGAGACGCAACCAACGACGACGCCGCCCCTGACACCTCATCGCTCGCCATCCGACCTCCCGAAGAGGAGGTCAACCGGCGGGCAAATCAGCGTGATGAGGCCGCTGCCGCCAAACCGTTGCTGCCCCGCATCCTGCAGGTCGCAGTCGCCCTGTTCTTTCCGATCATCCTTCTCGCCGCTGCGGTTCGGGCTGTCACCACCCCGCTGTTCCTCTGGGTCGAATACCACCGCCCGGGCTTCCCGGCCGACAGCTACGGATTCAGCACGGAAGATCGGATGACCTATGGCTCGTACGCCATGGACTACATCCTCAACTGGGCTCCCGCCCGCTACCTGGGCGACCTCGTCAACACCGACGGCGACCAACTATTCCTCGACAGCGAAGTCGGCCACATGGCTGACGTGAAGGGCGTCCTGTCGACCGGCTTCGTCGTCGCAACCGTTCTCGCCATCCTCACGATCATTGCGTGCATCTATCTGGCACGCCGTTACCCCGGCGGCATCCGTCGCGGCCTGTTCGCAGGGGCCGTCGCAACGCTCGTTCTCGCAATAGCCCTCGCCGTTGCCGGGATTCTGGCCTGGGAAACCTTCTTCACACAGGTTCACGCACTCCTGTTCGCCGACGGCACCTGGACCTTCAGCCTCGACGACACCCTCATCCGACTTTTCCCAGCCCAGTTCTGGATCGACGCCGCGGCAACCGTTGGCGCCATCGTACTGATCGGTGCTGTACTGACCCTCGTCCTCACCTGGCCCACGAAAGCCCGCCGGGAAAAGTCCGCCGACGCCTACGCAGCACGGCGGGCCAACAACGGCATCTAAAGCACGACGACGACGGCAAGACCCGACGACGGCAAGACCCGACGACGGCAGCACGACGACAGGACGCGGCGGGGCCCGCACAACGCGAGTGCGCCGGCAAGACTCAATCAGCCGGTAAGACTGAATCAGGAGTAGAGCTTCTCCACAGCCTCTCGGTAGCCGGTCAACACTGCCGCTTTCTTCAGTTTCAGGGTGGGCGTGAGGTAGCCGGAATCGACGGTGAATTCGGTATCGAGAATGTCGAACTTCCGGATCTGTTCGGCACGTGACACCAGTTCGTTTGCAGCATCGACAGCCGTCTGCAGTTCCGCTCGCAAGGCAGCAGACGACAAAACCCCACCCGACGACCCTGCCGACGACGCCCCACTAGCATCGGCCCCGTTCGCATTCACCCAGTTATCCAAAGCATCGCCATCGAGCGTCACCAGAGCAGCCACAAACGGCCGGTTGTCGCCCACAACCAGTGCGTGCGCCACCAGCGGGTGTTCCCGGAGTTTCTCCTCCAGCGGCGCCGGCGCAACGTTCTTCCCGCCGGCCGTCACCAGAAGGTCCTTCTTTCGGCCGGTGATCCGCAGGAAACCGTCCTCGTCCAGTGATCCAAGGTCACCGGTACGGAAGAACCCGTCCTCAGTGAATGACTCTTCATTGGCGACATCATTGTTGTGATACCCCTTGAACACCCCGACGCCGTTGACTTGTATCTCGCCCTCGTCATCGACACGGATGGTGGTCCCGGGCATCGGAATGCCCACAGAACCGACCCGCGTCAACGACACCGTGTTCGCTGTACAGGGAGCCGTACTTTCGGTCAGACCGTAGCCCTCCAACACGTTGATCCCGGCACCACGGAAGAAGTGCGTGAGATGCTCGCTGAGCGGCGAAGCGCCCGACACCGTATGCACCACCTCACCACCGAAAACTCCCCGCAGCTTTGGGTACAGCACCCGGTCAAACAGGGCATGACGGGCCCGCAACAGCAGCGACGGACCGTTTCCACCCCGCGCCGCAGCATCCAGGGCCTTCGAGTACGCAACCGCAGTGGCATCCGCCGCACGGAAAATCCTGCCCTTCCCGGCAGCCTCAGCCTTCTGCGAAGCGGTGCTGTAGATCTTCTCGAAGATGCGCGGCACCACCAACAGGAACGTTGGCTTGTACGCAGCGAGATCGTCAAGCAGTTCGGCGGCGTTGGACGTGTGGCCAAGCTTCACCCCGGCACCAAGACAGACCAGCTGAACCGCACGCGCCAGCACATGGGCCAACGGCAGGAACATCAGGGTCCGCGCATTTTCCTGCTTGAGCAGCTCCGGCAGGAACTCGATGGTGTTCACAGCAAACAGTGCAAAGTTGCCGTGCGTGATCTCGCACCCCTTGGGATGCCCGGTAGTACCCGACGTGTACACCAGCGACGCCACATCCTCGAGCACCCGGCTGCTCCGCGCAGACTCGAGCACCTCGTCGCTGACGGACTGCCCGTCAGACGCCAACGATGCAAAGGAGGCAGCGCCGTCGTCGTAATTCATCAGCACGAGCTGCGCTTCCGGCGCAGCCTGGCGCACCACCGCCGCTTTCTCCTCGTTCTCAACGAGCACGACGACGGCAGCAGAGTCCTTCAGAATGAAACTCACCTGGTGCGCCGAGGAGGTCTCGTAAATGGGAACGGTGACGGCTCCGGCAAACCAGATGGCAAGATCAGCGAGGGTCCATTCATAGCGGGTCTTCGACATGACCGCCACCGAATCACCCGGTTGAACGCCGCGCGCCAGAAGTCCCTTTGCAAGCGCACGCACCTGTTCCAGGAAGGAGTCGGCACTGACGTCCTTCCAGATGCCATCCGTCTTCACCGCATACAGCGGAGCCTTCGGAGCGCGTTTGTGCTGGGTGATGAGGAGGTCGGTGACGTTGGACTCGGCCGGCAGATCGACCATGAGTTCGGTGGAGGATTCCCGCATGACGTGCAACTCGCTTTCCCTCGGTGGTGACTGGCGAACGGAGAACTGACGCCTGGACTGACAATCTATGCCGCGTCAGATCCAGCTCGGCATCCACATCCGCAGACGCCACTGGTTGTAGGGGATGGTTTCAGCCGTCCAGATGGGCAGGAAGAACGCGGATACCAGCACTGCGAGCACAACGAATCCCCCCACGAGCAGAATACCGTTCCGGCGCCGCCACGGCGGATCGCTGGCACGGCCCAGAATCAGCCCCAGCACATAGACCAGTGCCAGGACGAGGAACGGCTCAAACACGATCGCATAGAAGAAAAACATGGTGCGGTCCGGAAACAGGAACCACGGTAGATACCCGGCAGCGACACCGGCGAGGATGGCACCTGCCCGCCAGTCGCGCCGGCCAACCCAAAATAAGAGCACCACCAGCAGCGACAGCGCAGCGCCCCACCAGATCAGCGGGTTGCCCACCACACTGACGGCCTGCGAACAGTCGGACGCACCACACGTCAACCCGTCCGACTGGTAATGAAAGGACGTCGGCCGCCCCATCACCAGCCACGACCACGCCGTTGCCTCATACGGATGCTCAGAACTGAGCCCCTCATGGAATGTGTACGCGCTGCGGTGGTACTCGGCCAGCGAGCGCAGGGGAGGGGGAACCCAATCCCACAGCGGGTCGGGATTGTCCGCCGCCCACTGCCGGTCATACGCATCGGCGGAGAGGAACCAGCCGGTCCACGTTGCCAGATAGGTCAGCAGCGCTACCGGCACAATTGAGACAAACGCCTGCAGACCATCACGGACGACGGCGCCACGCACCCAACGCCGAACCCCCACCGTGCGCCTGGCGGCCATATCCCACAGCACGGTCATCAGGCCGAACACCGCAATGTACGGCAGCGCCGACCACTTGGTACCCAGCGCCAACCCGAGCGCCACACCAGCGGCAATCCGCCACGGACGCAATCCCAGCCACGGCCCGTACAGCAACTGCTCCCGCGTGGGTTGGCCACGCTCACGCGCCAGAGAGGCCATCAGCACCGCCAACCGGCGCCGCGCCCAGTTCCGGTCAAGCACCAGCAGCGCAAACGCAACCAGTACCCAGAACATGAGGAAAACATCCAGCAGGGACGTCCGTGAATGGACCAGATGATGCCCGTCGACCGCCAACAGCAACCCGGCAATACCGCCCAACACCACCGACCCGAATAACCGCTGCGCCACCAGAGCCAGGACGAGGATGGACAGCGTACCGACCACCGCCGCCGTAAACCGCCAGCCAAATGGATTGGACGGCCCGAACAGCAACATGCCGAACGCGATCATCCACTTGCCGACCGGCGGATGCACCACATAATCCGCCGTCTCCAGGATTACCCCGGGATTGCCGGCGTTGAAGGACTCATCCGCCTCCTCCGGCCACTCGCGCTCATACCCGGACTGCAGGTAGGAGTAGGCGTCTTTGACGTAGTAGGTCTCGTCAAAGACCAGAGTGCCGGGCTCACCCAGCCGGACAAACCGCAGCACGCCACCGATCAGCGCCACCACCACTGGAATCAGCCAGCCCCACACGCCGAACGGAAGCTGCTCACCCAGCAGACGGCGCCGCAGCACCGGCTCGGAAAACGCCGTGGGCGCCGAAACGACCCACTGCCGCCCAGACCCCTCGGGGACGGCTGCGGCAGTGGTGGTTTGGCTCACGGAATCATCGTACCGAGCGGCTCTGACAGTTCCGGGACAGCTAGGCTGAACCAGTGACAGAACCTACGGACAAGACGGAACATTCCGACGACGACGCCCCGCTCCTTCCGGAAAACCTCACCTCCGAGGACCCGGGCTCCCGGACGCTGATCCCCGGAAACGGCAGCATTGTCCTGGCTGCCACACCGATCGGAAATATGGGCGACGCCACGTTCCGGCTGGTGTCGCTCCTTGAATCCGCCGATGTCATCGCCGCCGAAGACACCCGGCGCCTGCAGCGGCTCATCCGTTCCCTCGAGGTGAGCCCACGCGGCAGGACCCTGAGCTACCACGAGCACAACGAAGCCTCACGAACCCCCGAACTGCTGGACCTCGTTGACGCCGGTGCAACCCTCCTGCTCGTGACCGACGCCGGTATGCCCTCCGTCTCCGACCCCGGTTTCCGCCTCGTCGAAGCCGCCGCCGAACGGAACATCACGGTCACCGTTGCCCCCGGACCCTCCGCCGTCCTCACGGCACTCGCCCTCTCCGGCCTCCCCACCGACCGCTTCTGCTTCGAGGGGTTCCTGCCCCGCAAGACCGGCGAACGCGCCGCCCGCCTTGCCGACCTGCGCACCGAACGCCGCACCATGGTGTTCTTTGAAGCGCCCCACCGGCTCGAAGCGATGATCCGCGCACTGCACTCCGAATTCGGCGCGGACCGGCAGGCGTGCGTTACACGCGAACTCACCAAACGCTATGAAGAGGTGATCCGCGGACCGCTGCAGCACTTGCTCGAGTGGGTGGAAGGCAACGAGATCCGGGGGGAGATCGCCGTCGTCGTCGGCGGTGCACCGGAAGATGCGCCGACCGAACCGGAAGACCACGTCCATGCCGTCAACGAGCTGATGAGCCAGGGGCTTCGGCTCAAGGATGCCGTTGCCGCCGTTGCCGAAGACCGGCGGGTCAGCAAGCGGGAGCTGTATGCCGCGGTGGTGGCCGCGAGGACGTAACCTTCAACGGGAGGCGAGCTGCTGTGCAGTACAACAGCAGATCCGGGACTACGTGGTGCAGGTTTGTATGGACAGGGCCCAAAACGCAGGGCTAGCGTGAAGGCCAAGATGCAAGAACGGCTCCTGCACACACCATCGTCGATCGTAAAGGCTTCCGGATGACTATCACCGCCCAGCGCGAACAAGAACTTCTGTCCTCGGTCCCCACCGGCCTGCTGATCGGCGGCCAGTGGCGTGACGCCTCGAACGGCAAGACGTTCGACGTCGAGGACCCGGCCACCGGCAAGACGCTCCTCACCATTGCGGACGCGAGTCCCGAAGACGGCAAGGCCGCACTGGATGCCGCCGTCGAGGCACAGGACAGCTGGGCCAGAACGGCGCCGCGCGAGCGAGGCGAGATCCTGCGCCGCGCCTTCGAACTCGTCACCGAACGCGCCGACGACTTCGCACTCCTCATGACCCTGGAAATGGGCAAACCCCTCGCCGAAGCCCGCGGTGAAGTGACCTACGGTGCCGAGTTCCTCCGCTGGTTCTCCGAGGAAGCCGTCCGCATGTCCGGCCGCTACTCCACAGCCCCGGACGGCAAGTCCCGCATCCTGGTCAACAAAAAGCCCGTGGGCCCGTGCCTGCTCATCACACCGTGGAACTTCCCGCTGGCCATGGCAACGCGCAAGATCGCGCCCGCAGTCGCTGCCGGCTGCACCATGGTGCTGAAGCCCGCGAACCTGACTCCGCTGACGTCGTCGTTGTTTGCCAAGGTCCTCGAAGAGGCCGGCCTGCCCGCCGGTGTGCTTAACATCGTCCACACCTCTGACGCCGGCGGCGTTACCGGACCCCTCATCAAGGACAGCCGCCTGCGCAAGCTCTCCTTCACCGGTTCGACGCCGGTTGGCCGCCGATTGCTGGCCGACGCCTCCGAGAACGTCCTGCGCACCTCGATGGAACTCGGCGGAAACGCACCGTTCCTGGTCTTTGAGGATGCTGACCTGGACAAGGCAGTCGAGGGCGCCATGGCCGCCAAGCTGCGCAATATGGGCGAGGCGTGCACCGCGGCCAACCGGTTCATTGTGCACGAGTCCGTCTCCGCCGACTTCGCCGACAGGCTCGCCGCCCGCATGAAGGACGTCACCCCGGGCCGGGGCACCGAGGACAGTTCGAAGCTTGGCCCGCTGATCGACGGCAAGAGCCGCGACAACGTGCACTCCCTGGTGCAGGACGCGGTCGACGACGGCGCACAGGTCCTCTCCGGCGGCTCACCCATAGATGGTCCCGGTTACTTCTACCCGGCGACGGTGCTCGCGGATGTGCAGTCCGGCTCCCGCATCCTGCAGGAGGAGATTTTCGGTCCGGTGGCCCCGATCATCACCTTCTCCACCGAAGACGACGCCGTTCGGCTGGCCAACAATACCGAGTACGGACTCGTGGCGTACGTTTTCACCCGCGACCTGAACCGTGGGCTTCGGATGGGCGAGCGGTTGGACACCGGCATGCTCGGCCTCAACGCGGGCGTCATCTCCAACGCAGCGGCTCCGTTCGGCGGCGTGAAGCAGTCGGGCCTGGGACGTGAAGGCGGCTACGAGGGCATCGAGGAATACCTCTACACGCAGTACGTGGGCATCGCGGACCCGACCGCGAGCTGAACCCCGCGGGCTAAGCCGCTACGGTTTCCGGTTCAGGCCCGGCCCGGATTCCCCACCTTCTGGCCTGTGAAGCCGCAGAACGACGGCGTGTCACCCCCGACACGCCGTCGGTGCGTTCAGAAGGTGGGCAGGACGGCCCGCGACTCAGCGCGAAGCGGCAGCAGCAGCAACAACCTCTTCGCTCCGCTGCGCCCCGAACGGCTGCGACAGCGAGCGGGGCCAGAACCGGGCCCGCAGCCGTGCCGCAGGAGCCGCAGATTCATGCAGGGCGTCGGTGACGGCCTGCACGTCATCCCAACTGTTCGCCGTCCGTGGCTGCGCACCGGAGACGGCAAACTCCGCATACTCCTCTTCCTCATAGGCGCGCCGCAGCCGGGCCAGCGCTGCCGCCGGCGCTTCATCGAACCCGGCCCGCAACCGTTGCTCGAACGTCCGCGGTGTGTCGGTGGGCAGGGGAGGGACTCCGTAATCGGCGGCCAGCTCCACAGTTTCCGCCCACGCCACTGTTGCTGACCCCACTCCTTCGGTGTTGGCAGTGACAGAACGACGACGGCGCCGGGTCCGCATCCGCCGCAAGGCCATCGGCGTCAACGCCAGCAGCACGAGCACTCCACCGAGGATCACCCCGAGAGCGGAACTGCGCTCGGCACTCTCCCGCACCGCCTGCGGCGACTCCTCCTCCAAAGCCTGCGGGGACGGAGTCGCAGTGGACGGCGTCCCCGGCAGAGCGTTCGGGTTCAGGTTGCCTTCGTTCGGTACGGGACCGGTAGGCACCACGGTCGAGAACGCGTACTCGGGCACCGAACCGCGGGACGGAGTGGGCTCAAACCGCACCCAGCCGACACCCTCGAAATACAGCTCCGGCCAGGCATGCGCATCCTTGGAGTTGACCGAAAACTCGACAAACCGTTCGTCGTTGGGTCCACGCGAAACGTCGCCGGTGGGCGTTCCGGGCGAGTACCCCACGGCCACCCGGCTCGGAATCCCCGCCTGCCGGGCCATCACTGCCATGGTTCCGGCATAGTGCACGCAGTACCCGGATTTCGACTCGAGGAAACGCGCCATTACATCCAGGCTGTTGCCGTCATACCCGCCGTCCACCGGCGCATCCACCGAGTACACAAAGGACGGTCCGCGCAGGAACTGCTGGATGGCGATCGCCTGGTCATACGGGTTGCTGATGCCATCCACTACCGCTGCCGTGGTCTCACCGATGATGCCGGGCACGGAATCGGGAAGGGCGAGGAACTGCTCGGGCACGGACTCGGGATCAGCCGGCGGGATGGCCTGGAGCCGCTCGCGAGTCAGCACCGGCTCGGCACTGCGGATCAGGTATTCCTGCTGCGCCGTTGAGCCGCCGTCAATTGCAAGGATGCTGAGGTTCGCCGGATCATAGGCCCACCGCCCATTGAGGCCCTCGACGGACACCGGGGCATACGGCGCCAACAGCCACGGGCTGGTGAAGCTGTCCGTACTGACCCGCGTGAGCGTGGTCGCCGCAAAAGGCTGGTTCTCGGAGAACAGTTCGTCCACACCGGCCACCCGCTGGCCCAGACGCTGATCAGGCTCCCACCGCTGACCGCTGAAATCCTCCAGCGTGACCGACCTCAGATACAGCGGGTCGTCCGACGTAGTGGAGTACTCGATCCGCCCGAACCCATTGGGATTGCGCAGGTCATTGCCGAGCGTGACAATCGGATTCAGCCCCGTCGCCGCACCCCACAGGTTCACCCGCGCACCCTGCGGAAACGCCCCCGAGTTGAAGCCGGGAATGGCCAGCGGAAGCACGACGGCGATGCCCAGTGCCAGCGCCCCGATTGTCAGTCCCCGGGTCAGGTGGGCGCCGGACAACTCGCCCGACGACGCCGATTCCCACCGCGATTCACGCCAGTGCGCACAGCCCAGGAGCAGCAGGAACCCTGCCACCGCAGCAATGAACGCCGGCACGCCAACGCTGTTGATACGTACGACGGCGGGAACCACCAGCACTGCCAGCAGCGCCAGTCCGGCGGTGGCCGGCATACGCAACGATGTGGCGAGGGTGTCCACGAGGACGGCAATGAGCCCCATGCCGGCACAGACCACCAGGAAGAGCCCGGCCGTTGGTAACACCGGCGCCACCTGGGACACCACGGTGTTCTCGGCGTGTCCCAGCAGGATGGTCAGCCGGCCAACGAACCCGTCACCCGGAAAAAAGCCAAAGGTGCTCTGTGACGGGAAGAACTGCCAGATCAACGAACCCGCCAGGGCAAGGATGCCCACCAGGGGAGCGAAATAGGAGGGAAGACGCGAAACACGGGTCAGCGCCATGAAGAACAGCACCGTTCCCACCGTCACCAGGACGGGCGTGAACCAGGTCCAGCCGAAGATCACCCCGGACAGGCTCATGGACGTCAGCATCACAGCCCCGAACGACGCCGCCGTAACCAGCAGGTGCCAATGGCTCCGACGGGTAGCGGCCGGCCGGTTCGGAAGAACACGTTGTGCCTGACCGTCGGCTGGAGGCCGGAAGAGAGTAGCGGTCATGAGGAAGCTCCTGAGCGGAGAGTAGTTTTCGCTGTGGAGGAGGTCACGGTGGCGGGCGGTGTGTCCAGATGCGCCCAGGCGGTAGCGACGGACGCGTTCGGCGTCACAGCCACCACGTGCCAGCCGGCACTGCGGAGGATGTCCATGACCAAGTGGAGGTCCCGTGGGCGCTCGCTGACCAGGATGGCGAGGGACTGCGAGCCGTACTCGGCTGCCTGCCCCAGATCACGCGCCTCATCCTCGGTAATTGCACCGAGCAGGGCAATCAGCGGCCCCCGGTTCTTCAGCCCCGCAAGCTTGTCCAGCATCGGATCGCCAAACGGCACAGCGACGGACCGCGCAGCAACCGACCGCGCAGAAACAGACCGGGCCGAAACAGATCTCGCAGCAACCGACCGGTCAGCAACCGACCGCCGCTTCTGCGACGACGTGGACCGCTTCGCAGGATCCGGCAACAGCTCCAGCGCGGCCAACCCCTGCGCGATTCCATGCAGCCCGGCTGGCCCGGAGAACTCCTCATCTCCGGGCCACGGCGCTGACACCGATCGCTGCAGAGCCGGCGCACCCGTCTCGTCGACAAACCGCAGCGCGTAGCTGCGCTCGAGCAGGTGCGCTGAAATGGAGACAGCAGCAACCACCGCCCACTCGAACGTGGGTGAGGACAGCATGCTGGAATCGGTGTCCGGATCCCCACCGAACGCAGACAGGAAACCGGACCCGTAACTGGCCTGCCGCTGATCGAGGATAAGGGTGGCCTCGGGCGTGGTGACGGATTCTTCCTGCCGCACCATGAGTTCGTTGTGCCGGGCCGTCGCCGCCCAGTGCACCCGGCGCATGGGATCGCCGTGGCGGTATTCGCGGGTCATGACGTCGTCGTCGCTGGGGTTGGCGTTCCGGCGGGTCACGGCATTGCCGTCCGTCCCACGGACACCGGTCAGCGGAGAATGGGGCAGATCGAGCGGGCTCGGCGTGACCACCAGCCGGTCGGTTCCACCGAGGGTGTGGCGGGAGATGCCCAGACCAAAGGGGTCGGTGAAGCCGGCGGTGACAGGGCCGACGTCGTACACTCCACGCGCTGCCGAGCGCAGCCGGTACTCATACAGGCTCACACCGCTGGGTGTGGGGTGGCGGGCGGGGAAGTGGAATTCGGGGGCGTCGCCGAAGCGCTGCGGCAGTTGCTCGCGCATGACCACCGAACCGCCCAAAGGTCCGTCGGAGGCAACTGACAGCGTCACCGTGGTGGTGAATCCCGTTTCCATGCTCTGCGGTGCAAAGGTCCGGTGCACGGTGAACCGCGGCTTGACGAGGTGAAGCACCAGCACGGACGCCAGGGGCAGGAGAACCAGGAGGATGCCCAAGTACAGCAGGTCCCGCCGGCCGAGGAACTGGGCAAAGAGGAGCGACAGCACACCGGCCGCAGCCAGGCCCCAACCGCGGGCCGTCAGGACCCGGGGCAGCCGCTCGACCAGGGACATGGTCCTAGCCGTTTCGGGAGGAGGCGCTCGCAGCGTCACGTGCCACCGGCACGCGGGCGAGGATGCCGGCAATGATTGACGACGGCGTCTCACCGGAGCTGAGTGCCTTGCGGTCCAGGATGAGCCGGTGTGCCAGAACGGCTTCGGCGACGGCAGCGACGTCGTCGGGCAGAACGAAGTCCCGGCCCTCCAGTGCTGCACCGGCCTTCGCCGCCCGCAGCAGCTGCAGCAGGCCGCGCGGACTGGCGCCGAGGCGGAGCTGGGCGTGTTGGCGGGTGGCATGGCCAATCCCGACCGTGTATTCCTTCACCGCGGGGGAGACGTACACCTGCCGGACCTGGCGGATCATCGCCGCAACATCCTCAACACCGGCAACCGGCTGGATGGAACGCAACGGCGAGACGGACTGGTGGGTCTCCAGCATGTCCATCTCAGAGCTCATGTCCGGGTAGCCCATGGAGATGCGGGCCATGAAGCGATCGCGCTGGGCTTCGGGCAGGGGATAGGTGCCCTCCATTTCGATCGGGTTCTGCGTGGCGATGACCATGAACGGCTCGGCCAGCCGGTGGGTGGAGCCATCCACCGTGACCTGGTGTTCCTCCATGCATTCGAGCAGGGAGGACTGCGTCTTGGCGGACGCGCGGTTGATCTCATCCCCGATCACGATGTTCGCGAACACCGGCCCACGCCGGAACTCGAACCGGTGGGAATCCTGGTTGTAGATGGATACGCCGGTCACGTCCGAGGGCAGCAGGTCCGGCGTGAACTGGATGCGGTTGACGCTGCAGTCGATGGTCCGTGCCAGAGTCTTGGCCAGCATGGTCTTGCCGACGCCCGGCACGTCCTCCAGCAGCAGATGCCCCTCGGCGAGCAGCACGGTCAAAGCCAACCGGGCGGCGTCGGGCTTGCCGTCAATCACGGTGTTGATGGACTGCAGGATGCGCGTGCTGGTGTCGTGGAACGTCTCGCCCGTCATCGGCGGGCGGGCGGCCTCCGCACTTGTTCCTGTGGAAGCGCTGGGCGCCGTGCCGTTCGGAGTGGCGTACTGGTTGTGGGCGTCCATCGATACCTTCCGTCAGACGCTGCCGGGAACGTAGGCACCACCTCGGTGTGGAGATACGTCAGTGAAACACGCGCGGGGCAACGGTTGCTAACTAGCTCAAGACTACTAGGACAACTGGGGTTCGTGGCGGAAAGTTCCTTTGATCAGGAGGAAGCACCGGAGCTCCGCTGGGTTTTGCATGGAAAGTCTAGGGTTGGACCATGTGCACCAGTTCGATCCCCGTTCAGTACCGCCCTGTTGAGACGCCTGTTGAGACCTCAGCGGAAGATTCTTCCAGCAGGTCACGTGCTCCCGAGGCCGGCGGCCGCAGCCGGAAACTCGACTATCCACCGGCACCGGAGCCGCTTCCGTTCCCGGTGATGGACAACCACACGCACCTTGATTTCCGTGACGGGCAGGTTGCCGTCAGCGCGACGGACGCCATGGACGCGGCGGAGGCCGTCGGCGTCGGTTTCGCGGTGCAGGTGGGCACGGATGTGGAGTCCTCCCGTTTCACCGTTGACGCCGTTGACCGTGATTCCCGCCTGCTGGGCGCCGTGGCGATCCACCCCAATGAAGCACCCGTCCTTGCAGAGGCGGGCACGCTTGAGGATGCGCTCGCCGAGATCGAACACCTCGCGCAGCATCCCCGCATCCGGGCGATCGGCGAGACCGGACTGGACTACTTCCGCACCGGTGAGGACGGCCGCGAACGGCAGGAGTACTCCTTCCGCCGGCACCTGGACATTGCCCGCCGGCTTGACCTCGCCCTGCAGATTCATGACCGGGACGCGCACGACGACGTCGTGAAGGTCCTGCGCTCGGAGGAACCTCCCGCGCGGGTCGTCTTCCACTGCTTCTCCGGCGACGCCGACCTGGCGCGGATCTGCAATGACAACGGCTGGTTCATGTCCTTTTCCGGCACGGTCACCTTCAAGAACTCCCGCGGTTTGCGGGACGCGCTGGACGTGGCGGATCCCTCGCTGATCCTGACCGAAACCGATGCGCCGTTCCTCACTCCGCATCCGTTCCGGGGCCAGCCGAACGCTAGCTACGCCGTTGCCTACACGGTGCGGTTCATGGCCGAACATCTGGGGACCGACCTCGAGGAGCTGTGCCGGACCATCAACGCGAACACCCGCCGCGCGTACGGTGAGTGGGAGTGAGATCCCAAACCCATCGATGATGTCGATGCCCGCCGAACGCGAGATGATGGTTGAGAACCTTCTTCGCACGGGCACGTCCATTGCACGGCCGAAGAAGCACTAAGTCGAGTTATTTCGGGGTCTGTTGGAGTCCTCAGAGGTAGAAAGAGGAACCCATGACAAACACATCCACCCTCTCGGAGGCGATACGCCCTGCCACCATCGCTGAGCAGGCGCGCAGGCGGCGGACCTTCGCTGTCATCTCCCACCCGGATGCGGGAAAATCCACGCTGACCGAAGCGCTGGCCCTGTACGCGAGCGCCATCCAGGACGCCGGGGTCACCCACGGCAAGTCCAGCCGACACGGCACGGTCTCGGACTGGATGGGCATGGAGCGCGAGCGCGGCATCTCCATCAGCTCGGCGGCACTTCAGCTCGAGTATCGCGATACCGTGCTGAACCTGGTGGACACTCCCGGCCACGCTGATTTCTCCGAGGATACGTACCGGGTGCTGGCCGCAGTCGATTGCGCCGTGATGCTGATCGACGCCGCCAAGGGCTTCGAGCCGCAGACCGTGAAGCTGCTCGAAGTCTGCAAGCAGCGTGGGCTTCCCATTGTGACGGTGGTTAACAAGTGGGACCGGCCCGGCCTGGACGCGCTGGGGCTGATTGACCAGATCGGCGAGCGCACCGACATGGTTCCGGTTCCGCTGACCTGGCCCGCAGGCATTGCTGGCGAATTTGAGGGACTGCTCGACGTGCGCACCGCCAGCTCGATCGCACTGGAAGCAGTCGAGGGAGGCGCACAGCCGGCACGGGAAACAACCATCGATCCCGCCGACCTCGATCCCCACGCCGCACAGGTGTGGGACGTCGCAAGCGAAGAGTTGGGCCTGGTGGCGTCCTCCAACGGAGACTTCGACGCTGAAGCGTTTGCCGCAGCTCAGCAGACTCCGGTCCTGTTCGCTGCGGCCGCCCGGAACTTCGGCGTACGCCAGCTGGTGGACCTGCTGGTGGACCTGGGGTCAGCACCAACGCCCCGGGTTACAGCGGATGGTGCCCACCGCCCCCTGGAAGCGGGGTTTTCCGGCTTCGTGTTCAAGGTCCAGGCCGGCGCCAACACCGCCCACCGTGACCACATCGCCTATCTCAGAATCTGCTCCGGCGTGTTCGAGCGGGGGATGGTCATCACCAATTCCCGGACCGGCAGGCCATTCGCCACGAAGTATGCGCACCGCGTTCTGGGGCGGGAGCGTGAAGCAGTGGAGCATGCCTGGCCGGGAGACGTCGTCGGGCTGGTGAACGCGACGAGCCTCCGGGTAGGGGACAGCCTCTACCAGGACGAGCCGGTGACCTTCCCGGAGATCCCGCACTTCTCGCCCGAACTGTTTGTCACCGTGCGCGCCAAAGACCCCGGACGGTACAAACAGTTCCGGCGCGGCATTGAGCAGCTCGATCATGAGGGCGTCATCCAGGTGCTGCGCTCTGAGCTGCGCGGTGACCAGGCACCGGTGCTGGCCGCCGTCGGGCAACTGCAGTTCGAGGTGGCAGAACAGCGCATGCGTACCGAGTTCAACGCGCCGGTTGCCCTGGAGCAGCTGTCCTATACCCTGGCCCGCCGCATCCCGGCTGCACCGAGTTCCCTTCCCGACTCCTTCCGGGGCGGGGAGATCCTCCGGCGGTCGGACGGCGAATGCATCGCCATCTTCGGTGACCGGTGGAAACTGGGCCACTTCGCCGATGCCTTCCCCGATGTCACACTTGAGCTGATTGGGGCTTAGCTGAGCCGAGGGAGCCAGCACGCCGTCGAGATCCGGCCATGCCGCGTGGATGGCCCGAGCCCAGGCACGGGTGCGCCCCTTCTCCTGAAGGGCAACCTGTGCGGAGGCGCCGGCGCATGTCAGCCACGGGCCGGTGAGGTCGGCCAAGCTCACATCGACTGCGGTGCGGATTGCCGTGACATAGGGGGCGTGCCGATCGACATCGACGAAGCGGGTGAGTTGGAATACCTCGCCGAGGCAGGTGTCCACACTTTCGCCCAGATACGCGGCGCCGAGAGGTGCGTGATCCTGAGCGGGCTCGGGATGCGGGTCCCAGCGTGAGCTGCGTACGGGCCCCCACGTGCGAAGGCCATTCCACGCTGTGGGGTGTGGGGAGCTTGTGAAGTGGACTCTCCAGAGCACCGACCCTTGACTGAGCAGGTGGGTGTCACAGCCGATGCGGCGAAGTTCGGCAACACTTGGCGGGTACTGACCCGGCATTAGCGCCCGGCCGCCAGGTCCTCCGCCAGTCCGACCACATGATCGACTGATCCGCCTCCGAGAAGCCATTCACGGGGGGACACGGCTGCGCCGTCCAGCATTAGGTCTGGTTGGGGTGTGGTGAAGAACCCGGCCACAGATTGCGGATGCATATCTTCCGGCAGGACTGCCAGTACCCGGCCAATGGACGGCAGCGCCGCATGGTTGGTGAACTGCCAGAGCGGAAACCGCAGCCTGCCACCCATGGTGAAGGCGTGCAGCTTCTTCTCACGCCGATAGTGCCGAACCGTGGATGCGTCGACCTGGAGGCGCTGCGCC
Organism: Arthrobacter vasquezii; assembly: GCF_029455255.1. Lineage (NCBI taxonomy): Bacteria > Bacillati > Actinomycetota > Actinomycetes > Micrococcales > Micrococcaceae > Arthrobacter > Arthrobacter vasquezii. The sequence goes on from NZ_JAROKN010000037.1 coordinate 18,441, forward strand.
ACCTCCTCGGCTGTCAGAGCATCAGCCTCAAGGCGCACCTGCGCAACGACATTCCCGACCGATGCCTCCGCTGATGCCGTACGGTTCGCAATTCCCGAGTGCCTCTCCCAGAAGGCCCTGTCGTGGGCGGGTAGATCGACCGTTGCCGCGGGGCGCTGCATCAGTTCAAGGGCGGCCACCAAATCTTCTTCACTGAAGGACGGCCAACAGGACCGGTAGAAGTCCAGGCCCGGAGCTTGCCCTATTATCACGGTTGGATTACGGTGAACTCTTATTAGCCGGGGTCGGGGAAGGCTTTCGGACTGATGCCGTCCACTGCGGACGGGTTCCTTGTGTATTACCGCTGGCGTTGAGCCGCGCCTGAATGAGGCATGTCAGGTGTGCTCAGCTCAACGTCAGAGGTGCGCTTGAGGCGCCCTCCGCCGTCGTTCATTTGCCTGTGCACTCTGTGCTGCCGCTTTTATTGGGCCGGCTGCAGAGCGCCCTCTCCCCGTGCCCGGATACTGCGGGGAATGTGGGACGTTGTGGCAAAAAGAGTGGCGAAGCGAGTAGCCAGGCGGAATGCAAAGGCCTGGGCTGTCCTGACCGGACAGGGCGTGGTCATGCTGTCTCTGGTGGTTGGACTGGTGGCCTTCGTGGGCAACGGCAAGAGCGTGCAGGTGGTGGTTGACGGGCAGGCACAGACCGTCCAGACCTTCGGCGGCACCGTGGCCGAGGTCCTGCGGACCGCAGAGGTGACCGTAACCGCGAACGACGACGTGTACCCGGCTCTTGCAACCCCGGTTGACGACGGCGCTGCCATCCAGGTCAACAAGGCCACCGCCGTGGACGTCCGGCTCAACGGAGCCGAAACAATTGTCCACACCACGGGTGAAACCGTGGGCGAGCTCGTGACCGACCTCGGCGTGGCCAGCGACTCGGACATCTCCGCACCGGCCGAAACCAGGCTGGTCACCCTCAGCTCCACCCTCAGCATTTCGACGCCGAAGAACGTCACCCTCGCCGTTGACGGCAGGAGCACCCGGATCGAAACCACCATGAACACCGTGGCGGACCTTCTCGCAGAAGCGAAGGTCACGCTCGGCAAGGAAGACCGCGTCTCGGTTCCGGTGAACAGCTCGCTGGTCACCGGCATGGGGCTCAAGGTCACCCGAGTTGAGACCGGCAAGAAGATCACCGAGACCGAGACGATCGACTTCACCTCCACCGAAAAGGAAACCGAGGAGCTGCTCGTCGGCGAACGCGAAGTGGTCCAGGCCGGGGTTGCAGGCGAGCGCACCCGCGTCTTCACCGTGACCGTCATTGACGGCAAGGAGAGTAAGAGGGAGAACGTGAGCGATAAGGTCACCCGCGAGCCCGTCGAGGAAATTATCGCCGTCGGCACCCGGGAGGAAGAGCCGGAGCCGACGCCCGAGCCGGAAGAGGATAAGGCGCCTGAGGCCGAAGTTGAGGCTGCAGCCGAGGCCGCCGCTCCGGCGGAGATCGAAACGCCCGCACACGCTCCGGCAGCAGTGGTATCCGGCGGCGCCGCTTGGGATGCCCTCGCCGAGTGCGAGTCCGGTGGCAACTGGTCCATCAACACCGGCAACGGTTACTACGGCGGCCTGCAGTTCAGCCAGTCCAGCTGGCTTGGTGCCGGCGGCGGCCAGTACGCACCGCTGCCGCACCAGGCATCGCGCGCCGAGCAGATCGCTACTGCCGAGGTGCTCAAGCAGAACGGCGGCTGGGGCCACTGGCCCTCCTGCTCTTCGAAGCTCGGCCTGCGGTAAGCAACACTTCCGCAGCTTTCCCAGCGCCCCTGCCAGTACCGGCAGGGGCGCTGCTGCGTTCCGGGCTCGGCTGCCGGCCTCCGGCGCAGGTCCCGTTACGATGTCTAGGTGAATGACAAGGCGAGCTCATCCCCGGCACAGGCCCTGCTGGGCGCGAGCGAAATCCGCCGACTGGCCGAGGAACTGGGGATCCGTCCCACCAAGACGCTCGGCCAGAACTTTGTCATTGACGGCAACACCATCCGCAGGATCGTTTCGGTTGCCGCCGTTGATCCCGCGGAAACGGTGCTCGAGGTTGGCCCCGGGCTCGGGTCACTGACCCTTGGTTTGCTGGACGCCGCGCAGCGCGTGGTGGCCGTGGAAATCGATCCGGTCCTGGCTGCACGCCTGCCGCAGACCATCACGCGGTGGCGCCCGGAACGGGCCGCGTTCTGCGACGTGGTGGAGGGCGATGCCATGCGCATCACCGAACTTCCCGCCGAACCCACCGCCCTGGTGGCCAACCTTCCCTACAACGTGGCCGTCCCCGTGGTGCTGCATCTGCTGGCACATTTCCCGTCGCTGCGCCATGGACTGGTGATGGTTCAGGACGAGGTTGCGGACCGACTCGCCGCCCCGCCCGGCTCCAAGGTCTACGGCGTGCCGTCGGTGAAGGCCCAGTGGTACGGCAAGATGCGCAAAGCCGGAGTGATCGGCATGAACGTCTTCTGGCCGGCGCCGAAGATCGCCTCCGGGCTGGTTGCGTTCGAACGGCATGAACAGCCCCGCACAACGGCCTCCCGCGAAGAGGTGTTCGCCGTCATCGACGCCGCTTTCGCACAGCGACGAAAAACCCTCCGTGCCGCCCTGGCCGGTTGGGCCGGAAGCGGCGTGCTTGCGGGTGAGGCGTTGGCCCGGGCCGGCGTGGACCCGTCCGCCCGCGGTGAAGTGCTCGACATTCATGCTTTTGCCCGCATCGCTGAGGCGAAGAAGCCTCCGCTCGTCTAGCGACGGTCCTGCGGGTCCCGGTCCAGACCCTCCGCTAGGCTCGAGGCGTTATGCCTGATGGTCTCTCATGGGGGTGGAGCGATGGATGAGTACGTGAGCTCGAGTTTCTTCTGGTTCACACTGGCCCTGATCAACGCGGGTCTTGCGGAACAGAAGAATCGTTCGCGGGGCGTGTGGTTCCTGGTCTCGCTTGTGGTGGGTCCACTGGCCACGGCCCTGATCGTCATCTGGAGGGCACCCGAGCCTGCGGTGCCGTCAATGTCCCACCGCGGCGGGTGGAAGGACCCTGATGAGGGACAGTGAGGCTGGCTGGGACGATGATCGAAGCATCACCAGACACCACATTGCACTCGCCCGAATCCTCATCGGCGCTCTGGCAGCTGGCTCCTTGCTGGCTCAGTTTGTGGTTGTTCCGCAGATTGCCGCTGACGCTGCTGAGCGCTACCCCGAGGTTGCGTACCTGGAGATTCCGTATCTCACTGCAGTTGTGGTTGCGCTCGCTTTCTTCGAGCTTGCCTTGCTGGCAGCATGGCGACTTACGGCCAGGAGAAGGCGACAGAGTCTAACCAATGGCTCACAGCGGTGGATCGATGTGATGACAGCGTCGCTGTGTCTGTCGGCATTGACCGTCGCTGGCATCTGCGTGCACGCGGGGTCCATCGAAAACATTGGCGGGCCCGCGATGTTATTGGGACTGGTCGCCGGCCTCGCCCTGATAGCCGCAGTGGTTGTTCTGAGAAGCAAAGCGGCTCGAATACAGGCACCTTAAACGCCACACGGCGGCCTCCCGAAGGAAGCCGCCGTGGATGGGTGTGAGAGTTACGGTGCGCCAGGACGGCTGCCCGGAGGCATGTAGCCGTCGGCCGTCCGGTCATCCTCGTCACGCTCGACTGCACTGCGGGTGTCGCTGGCAGCGAGACCGTCGGAGTCGCCGGTTGTGTCGGTAAGTCCGTTGGTCTGGTCGAAGGGCTCACCGAGGGGCCGCTCGGATGCGGTCTCGGGTGCCACGTCCACAGGAGCGCCGCCTACAACAGGTGTGACATCCGGCGGAGTGGTGTCCTCAACCGGAACCACCGGTACATCAACAGTGGTCGCCTCCGTATCGGTGCTCTTCTTGTTGCCCGCTGCTGCCGCGACACCAGCTGCGGCTGCGGCGGCCACGCCAACTCCTGCGGCTGCTGCCTTGCCCGAGATACCGGCCTTGCCGCTGTCCCCGCGTGAGGCGGCGGCGTCGGTGACGGTTGGGGACCCCAAGGTGTCGCCGGCGACGGACCCGCGCCAGGCGCCCGTGGCATAGCCCTCGTCCTCGATGAATTCCTTGAAGCGCTTGAGGTCACCCTCGGCTTCCTTCTCGACGACGTTGAGCTTGTCACCGATCTTCTCGATCATGCCTTCGGGCTCGTACTCAAGCTCGAGGCGGATGGTGGTCTGGCCTCCGCCGACGTCCTCAAACGTGACGGCTCCGGCGTTGGTGGCGCCCTCGGTGGCTGCCCAGGCGACGCGGCGGTCAGGCTCCTGAGCAACGATCTTCGCTTCCCACTCGCGCTTCACGCCACCGATTTCGGCAACCCACTGCAGGCGGTCGTCGGTCAGCTGCTCAACCTTCTTCACCCCGCTCATGAAGTGGGGAAATTCTTCGAATTGTGTCCACTGGTTGTAGGCCACGCTCACTGGAACGTTGACCATAATCTGCTTCTCGATCCTCGTGCTCATAGCGTCTCCTTAGGATTGGAACATCAGATGAACGATCAATTCATCAGTATGCTTACCATACCCATCGACGGTACATCTGACCATGGCTGGGCACAAGAACGACGACGGCGGTGGACGCGGGATTCGTTGCTTCGCCGATAGGTTGAAGACCATCCGGGACGTCCTTGGGGGGGGCGTGAGAAAAGTAGCGGGGTGGCTGTGCATCGGCATGATCCTTGCCTGGGCAGGCGCGTTCCTGGTGTTGAAGGCGCGGAAAGCGTGCTCGTGTTGAACGTGATGCTTGCGCGTGTAGCGCCCGACGGCGGGTGACCGACGAAAGCGCGAACCTATCGTTTAGGTCACGACGCTTCCCGCACCACCCGCGCCCTCTATATGCTCGACAAAACTTCGATCGGTCTCGGGGGAAAGCATGCGGAAACTGGCCATTCGGCTGTGTCTCATCATGGTGCTCGTCTGGGCCGGCGCCTTTTTCTTCGTCAAGACGCACCACGATTCGGTAGCCGTGCAGCTGGGAGCCGTGGCCGATCAGTTGAAAATCCCTCATGGCTGGACCGTGGTGTCCCAGCACGTCGAGCGGGAACGGTTCATCTGTTTCAACAACAAGTCCTGCCCCACCCTCAGCCGCACGTGGCAGGCTGACCGGGTGCTGGAAGCCGAAGACGTTCTACGCTTGGCGGAGGCTTCCGGATGGGAGTTCGAGCTCGAGGGAACCTGCGAGAGAGGCCCCGAATCAATCGGCCTGAGCAGCGTCTGTTCTGCGCTCGCGACCTACGAAGGCCACCAGATCCAGCTGAGCGTGGACAGCCTTGAAGCCGGAGCGCCGAGCCTGATCCGGCTGCAGCTGAAGGCCCTTGGGACCGAAGAAGCCACGGAATGACGACGGCGGGACGGTCCGGAAAAATTCGACGCGTGAGGACGGCGAAACGTAGGCTGTACCTACGGTTAAAAAGCGGCCGCCACTAGCTACGCCGTCATGGTTGCTAGGTCATTCCTTTGGCGCGCCGTCTACGCCGCGGGTCTGAGCTACCTTCCCGTGCCGCCTGGCATGACAGATCCGGAGGCTGCAGTGAGCAGCAATGAGCTTTCCGATGTACGCACCGACCACCGACTGCAAGACGCAGTACTCGATTCCGCAGACGTTGAGGCCTTCCTGAACGAGTTGTGCCGGCATGCCGCCGGTGCCCTCGGTGACCGTGAAGAGATTCTCTGCGGCATCACGCTGCTGCGGGAACGCAAGGCTGCCACCGTAGCCAGCAGTAGTGAACGCGCCCGAGAGATGGATGAAGTTCAGTACAAGTTCGACGACGGCCCGTGCCTCTCCGCCGCACGGAACCAGACCACAGTCCACGTTGCAGACGTCAATCAGGAAGAACACTGGGCGGACTACATCGGCGCTGTCGCCGATCGCGGAATGCAGTCCATTCTCGCTGTTCCCTTTGACCTCATGGGAGACGCCAAGGCTGCGCTGAATCTCTACGCGGACAGGGCGCACAAGTTCACGGATGAAACCGTAGAGAGAGCTGCCGCCTATGCCGCAGAAGCAGCCCGTTCACTGCGCCTGGCTGTGCGGATTGCCCATCACAGCGAGATAGCCGAGGATCTGAGAACAGCAATGGAATCGCGGACGGCCATCGACATCGCGATCGGAGTCATCATGTGCCAGAGCCGCTGCAGCCAGACCGAGGCGTTCGAGTTTCTCAAGAAAGCCTCCTCCCACCGCAACATCAAGCTGCGCGAACTGGCAGTCCAAATTGTTGCCAGCGCCGGTCAGTCTGCTGAACCGACGACTCATTTCGACCGCTGATCGGAAGGGTTGAGAACTTACCCTCTGGCCCGTCCGAGTGACCCTCCCCGGGACAGCGCGCTGCTTGACCGCTCCGAGAAGAGCACAATTCAAGTGTGCGCCCGTATGAGCGCCGGGAGAAGACCACCGCAGCCCGCATAACAGTTTGCTCACGTGATGATTCCGTGCTGTTGGGCAGGCATCCGGGGCAGTAAAGTCCGTCAGTGGGGATGCAACACTGCAGGGTTTCTTGCCTGGCGATTCCATGCCACCTCTTATTTACTTCGTTTCCGAAAGTACGGTCTCTTGTCCAAGCTCCCAGCAGTCCTCGCCCTCACTGTCACCACCACGCTCCTTCTTGTGGGCTGCACAAACGCAACCGGTGAACCCGAAGCCCGCACCACCACCGCTTCCGCCTCTCCATCGCCGTCCGCAACTCCCACCCCGGAGGAAACCGCCACAGAGGAACCCGCAGAGACCCCGGAGCCGAGCGCCGAGCCGTCTCCGGAGCCCAGCGACGAGCCAAGCACTCCGCCAGCTACAGAAGCTCCCGCGGAACCTGCACCGACCCTCGAGCCGCTTCCCACTGCTCCGGGCGATCCCTTTGTTCCGCCGCCGCATGGCGAGCCAAACCCGGGCACGCCATTCGTCCCGCCACCCCACGGTGAGCCCAACCCCTTCGCGGGTGCCCCCAACACGGTGACGCCGGGCCCCGTCTGGGGTTCTGTGCAGACCGTCGTCCAGGCTGGAACGGCGTTCACCATCACCGGCAGCGGCTACCAGCCGGGCCAGCGAATCACCGTCTTTTTCGGGCCTTCACGCACGGACTACTCGATCATCGGCGAGCAGTCCGCCTACGCAGGCCCTTCCGGGAACTACAGCTTCACCATCACCCTGTCACCGGACATCACGCCCGGAACCTACGGCGTGCTGACGGCCACTCCGGACGGGATGCCCAGCGGACAGTCGATTGACGAGACCCGACGCTGGGCCACCATCGAAGTCGTCGCACCGTAGCCGGGCCCTACAGACGACGACGGCGCCCGCCTGGCGCCCGCCTCCGCACGCCGTTCCGCAACCACCCGATCCCAGCGCAGGAATAACACCGTTCCTGGCGGCTTTGCCGCAGGATTTCCCTAACGCGGGCGAAACGGCCACGGCTCCTTGGTACCGTTCAAGGGTTGTGCGGGCACTGCGTTGTGCCCCGGGGAGTTCCGTTATAGGCAGGAAGAAGTGCTGTGGAAGATCTGGACGGCGGCGCTACAGGAGGAGAAACCTCTACAGCGACCACACGGCTCTTACTACAGGTGGTCGCGGACCAACTCGGGCCATCCGGCACGGAGCGGGTCTTGCAGCGGGCTGGCCTGCAGGGTCAGAAAGCAAAGCTGAGCGGCGTGACTGGGAGGATTCCCCATGCCACTACCGTGCGGCTGTTCGACGCCGCCACCGCTGAAACCTCCAACCCCCGCATCGGTTTGCTGCTCGGCCCCGCCGCACTGAAGGACCGTGGCCTCGCGCCGCTACGGACCCTTGCCAGAGCGCACGGCTCCACCTCGGTACTGCTGGGCAGCGCATCCCGGCTCTCAACCCGCCTGGACACGGGCTCCGTCATCCATGCCGATGAGGTGACGGACGGAAAGGCTGTGCTCAGATGGTGGGTGCTGCCTCCGCACACTCTCCATCAGGTCGACTGCGACTACACCTTCAGTCTGCTGGCCCAGGCCCCCGCGCTCTTCGGCCTGTCACCGGCCCAGGTTTCCCACGATCTGTGCCAGTTGGATGGCGCAGAGGAATGCCGTTATGAGGTGACGTGGAAAGAGAAACCGTTCCGACGCTTCCGCAGACGCCGGGTCGATCGCCGGAAGAAGAGCACACCAGTTGAGCTGGAGTCAGCCGAACGCCGGCTGAACGCGCTGCAGGGCGCAGCAACCGACCTGACCAGCGGAGAGTCGCTGGCAGAGGTCCTCGAACGGATCGCCAGCAGGGCCAACGTCGCAGTGCATGCACCCGGCCATCTCCTGGCAGTAACCCTTCCGGACGGCAGTCGCCACATCAGTACCCGCGGCACAGGCACCCTGCTGACCGGGGCACTGGGCTCCGGTACGGAGCTCAACCTGAAACATCCCAGCCTTACTGGTCTGCCCATCGTCACCTCCCCGGTCATCTCCGCCGATCACTCCTACGGGGTACTGGCCGCCGTTGCGTATCCCGGCCAGGAGTTCTTCCCAGAGGACGAGGCCACGCTGAGCGCCTATGCCCACCACGCCGCCGTCGGTCTGGATATTGCGCGGATGTTTATCGAGACCCGGGAACAGGGCGAAACCGCCCAGCTGCTCCTGGAGGTGGCGCGCTCCCTGAACCAACGGTCCACCGTCGAAACGGTGGCCCAGACAGTGGCCGACGCCGTTCCCGCCTTATCCGGCGCGGACCGTTCTGCTGTGGCCCTGTGGGATGACGACGCCGGCGAGGTGCGGATCGGCGCGATGGTGGGTTGGACGGGCGCCCTGGCGGACAAGCTCGCGAACTACATGACCACGGCAGCAGAGAGCCCGGAACTGGCCGAACTGCTCGCCAGCAATCTCCCGCAACTGGCAGACCGGAACGGATCGGCGTGGGCGCAGCGCACGGTGGAGGAATTCGAGATTCAAGCCTTCGCCGGCACACCCATCACCACCGACGGGAAACTGGTCGGGATCATCCTGGCCCACTGGGCTGACAGGCCTGCGCCAACAAGCATCGAGGGTGTGATGACCGAGCGGCTGGCGGGGCTTGCCGGGCTGGCCGGCGTCGCGCTGGACAATGCACGGCTCCTCGAGGAGACCCAACGGCAGGCCCTTCACGATCCCCTCACCGGGCTGCCCAACCGGGTGAAGCTGGAAAGCAGCATCGAAGCCGCACTGGTGAGGGCTGCCTGGACCGAAGGGCGGGTGGGGCTTCTCTTCTGTGACCTCAACCGGTTCAAGCGCATCAATGACAGCCTCGGGCACAGCGCCGGGGATTCCGTCCTCCAGCAGGTAGCGGCCCGCATCACCGATGCAGTACGCGAGGGTGATCTGGTGTCGCGCTACAGCGGAGACGAGTTCATCGTGCTCCTCGAGAACCTTCACGCTGATACCGAGGCGGAAGTACAGGCCGAGGTGGAGGGCATCGCTGCCCGGATCCGGCTCATTCTCGGTGAACCGTTCGAGGTGAACGGGAAGAGATTGTTCCTCGACGCCGCTATCGGGACAGCGCTCAGCGAAGCCCTGACAGCCGGCACACCGGATGACGTGACCCAGGCGGCCCGGAGGCTGGTTGAGTCCGCTGATCTCGCTATGTACCGGTCGAAGGCTCGAACCCGCGGACACGCACCCGGCAGAACGCATTCCCCGTACCGGCTCCAACTCGAAACGGATCTTCGGGGTGCAGCCGCCAGGGGTGAGTTGCAGGTACTTTTCCAGCCGCAGGTGAATCTGGAGACCCGCAAGGTCGCGGCAGCTGAGGCCCTGCTGCGCTGGCGACACCCGGAGCTGGGCATGATCTCGCCCGCTGAGTTCATCCCGCTCGCCGAGGAGAGCAATCTGATGGGTGAGATCGGCGCTTTTGTCCTTGCCGAAGCCTGCCGTGCGGGAGCGGTCTGGCACAGTCTCGGCCATCCGATCGACGTGGCAGTCAACATTTCCGCAGCGCAGCTCAACACCGCATGCTTCGCCAATCTGGTCACGCAGACCCTGCATGAGTCAGGATTCCCGGCCACAGCCCTCATCCTCGAAATCACTGAAACCCAGGTAATTTCGGAGAACGCGGACGTTAGCAGCCTCTGGAATTTGAAGGAACTGGGAGTCGGTATTTCCATCGATGACTTCGGCACCGGATATTCATCGATGACCCAACTCCATCGGCTCCCCGTGAGCGAGATCAAGATCGACAAGTCCTTCATCAGCACGCTGGGACCGGACGGCTCTGATGCCTTCGTTGCAGGCATCGTAGGGCTGGCCCGCGGCCTCGGACTCCGGGTGGTCGCCGAAGGTGTGGAGAATACCCAACAACTCGCCGTCCTGCAGGCACTGGGATGCGAACGCGCACAGGGCTACTTCCTCGGCCATCCGGCCGACGCCCGCGGACTGCAGGACCTGCTGGTCAGCTGCACCTGATCTCCACGGGCACGCCCCGAGCACCTCGGGCCCGCACCTCCAAAAGCGACTCACCGACCCCCAATTTGGGAACCGGCTTATAAACACATACGTTATTCATGGATGAGGCGTCCGTAGAAAAACGAAAGCTTGGTGCAATCGGTTTGGAACTCATCGACCTATTAATTGGCATGGCTATTCTCAC